>DATBVZ010000373.1:0-9883 GCA_036515095.1 Cyclobacteriaceae bacterium
GCTTCGGTCTTGCTGGTGATAATACCTGTAACAAAGCCGCCGCCGCCCATAGCCACATTGTGCCAGGAATACGATCCGGGTTGGCCGGCCACTTCGGTTTGAAATGATCCGGAGCAAATCAGAAATGACGTAATGGCAAGACATGCTCGCATTGAGGGTAGGCGTTTTCCCATAGATTATTACCGGTTGAAGACCAAAGAACCGGAGGGTAGAGACGCGATATATCGCGTCTCTATATATCGCGTCTCTACCCTAGCACAAAATGAAACACCATATATTCATCCTTCAGCGGATCGCGCTTACCAAACCAGATACCGGTAACCGCATCCGTGAGGTCATCGCGTTCGACCTTAACGATCTTCCACGTATTCTGATCCGTTGTAGTAGCGCTTACCCAGCTTGCGATCAGAATGTTTGGCGTAACGCCCGAGAATGAAACTGTGTTTGTTGGTTCATCAATCGCAAACGTGCCGGAGGCTGAGGTGCCGTCATCCTGCGTAATGGTAACCGATCCGTCTGCCGAAAAGCTTATGGATACGCCATCGATGTTCTGTACGTCGCCGTCGCCGTATGGCGCCCAGCCGGTGGCGATGATGTCCGCCCTGGATGTCCAGGGGTTCAGGAAGTCGCCCTGGAGATTAGTCCAGTTATACGGTACCTCAAGGTCAAATTTCCAGGTCTTCGTTGATGTTACTGCCAGGATTTCGCCCTGGTCGCCATGATCAAAATCGGGATCAGGCACCTCTTCAGGAACCCAGTTGTCACTGTATTCTTTCGAGATGTAATTGAAGATCATGAACTCCTCCTTGGTCTTGTGAGGATAGGCTATCTGCATGGCATCTTCAGTCAAAGAAATAAAGTAACCTGTTGTGAAACTTTCGACATCATTGACTGCCCAGCTATTTTGCAATACCTCCGCATCGGTCATGGCTAATGTCCTGGCATTGGCATCGAGGAAATAGGTGCCTGATTGCACTCCTTTTGCCGGTATCATCTTATGATCCACCGTCACAAAGGGACCGCCCTTCAGGTTGAACGTCATCGTGCCATAGTCTCCGGCATCGCCAATCCACGGATTGCCGGCCCAATCGGCTTCCCAAATCCAGCACGTCGGCCCTTCCACAACGCAGGCTTTATCCCAGGTGAGTGCATCGCCGGAAAAGTAAATGGGACCATTAAAGAATTTTGAAACCCCGTTAGCATCCAGATCAAGAAGCCAGGTCTTTTCGTTTCCGACACCTCCTGAAAGGGCAGTCCAGAACGGATCATTCACATAGTTCAGGTTATCGGCTGTCACCTCGACAATAACCGGATCCATTTCAACGATCCCGCCAGCCGTCACGGCAGAGAATTTTATTTCGTACGAACCCTGAAAGGCAAACCGTACGGTGTCCTGCTGCCTGTTGGACCTTCCTGTACCATAATCCCAGATGGATATGGTTCCCGGAGTGTTATTTTTTAATATGACCGTATTGCCACCCGGGTCTGTGGCCAGGTCCTGCGAGACTTCAAAATCTATCTCTGACTTGCTCAGCATCCGGCCGAGCACGTGCTCATCATCCTCGCATGATGTCGACAAAAGCATTACGCCAAGGATGGCTGCGAATATTATTTTCATTCTGTTCATGATCATTTGGAGTTTAGTTACCAGCCGGCATTTTGTGTCAGTACGCCACTTGAAAGTGTGATCTGATTGCCGGGAATTTGTTGCAATCCCTTTGTCGCCTGGATCTTCGCCGCCTGAATTACCTTGTCCGAAGCCACTCCTCCGTTCAGCAGTTGGGTTGACTCAGCAATGGCATTGGCTGCAACGTCTACGCCCTGGCGCAGCAAATCCCAGTAACGAATACCTTCGAGGGCAAATTCAAGTCTGCGCTCCTTCATGATGTTATCCTGCGAAACCGGAATTGAAACGAAGGCTGCTTTCAGTGCGCGCTGACGAACGGCATCAACGTATGCCTGGGCGTTCGGGCTGCCAAGTTCGGCGGCCATCAGGAGCACATCGGCATAGCGGATGGCTAGATAGTCCTGGAATTGGGTGATCATAAATCCACCGCCTCCGCTCAGGCTGTCGGCCACACTCCGGCCATCAGGAAATGACATGGGACTGTATTTCTTGCTGTAGTAGCCGGTATATTCACGTTGCCGGTCTATATTCTGAAAATCGATACCTTCATCTTCGATCGAGATGCTCGACGCGGCTCTCCGGGTATCGTTGTCATTGTACGTTGCCCACAACTCCGGATTCACTGTCGCACCACCCCAGCCATTGCCATAGGGATAAATTGTTTGTTCGCGTATCCCATACATGACCATCCAGTGGTTACCGTCCGTGTTTCCGTCGTAATCCGAAGTATAGGTGTACTTGATCGCAAAGACTGTCTCTGCATTGTCTTCGCCCGCGTACGCATCGAGTGAAGCGGCCGGCCAGAGACCGGCAAAATCTTCAACCAGCGCATGGCCGCTGTTGCTAATGGTATTTTCCAGATAGCCGAGGGCCTGGCTCCCGGTGACCACCCCGGCCAGATCGGCCTGACCATAATAACCCGTATAATAAAGGTATACGCGCGCAATCAGCGCGGAGGCTGCCCATTTTGTTACCCGCCCGTGTTCCGCTACAGGTTGTGCAGCATACGAAATGGCAGGAAGGTTATCGGCCGCAAACGTAAGATCCTCAGCGATCACTTTGTACACATCCGCGGGCGGGGCGGGAGGAATGTTCTCAGCAGAAGGTTCCGTAAGCAGCGGGATGTTCTCCCACAGCCGTACCATATCAAAATACAGGTACGCGCGGATAAACCGGGCTTCCGATTCATATTGCAGCCGGAGCGTCTCGTTCCCCGTCCAATCGATCTGATCCATTTTCCCGAGCAGCACATTGCACCGGTAGATCGCCCGGTAGTACGCTATCCAGTTGTTTTCAAACATATTCTGATCGGATGGCGATCTGTCCTTGTCGAACTCATCGATCATCTGATAGCCAAATCCATCCGAATTACCTGTTCCACCGAAAGCATCGTCTGAAAACACATCCGAGGCAACCGGAAAACTGACTCCCCCTGCCCAGACAATTTGCAGTCCGTCATAGCAACCAACCAATGCCTTATAAGCGTCACCGGTAGTGCGGTAGAAATTTCCATCCGTTAGTGTAGTAAGCGGTTCAGTGTCAAGAAAACCATCACCGCATGCGCCTGCGATAAACATGCCCGAGGCGACTATAAGTATTCTTAGCTTTTTCATCATCGTTTTCATTTTTTAGAATTTGACATTCAGGCCAACCATATAGGTGCGCGGCCGTGGATAATACCCGATATCAAGTCCGCTGGTGAACGAATTGTATCCGTAACCTATTTCCGGATCCATGCCATCGTAGTTCGTGAAGGTGAACAGGTTTAAGCCTGATACATACAGCCGGCACTGGCTCATGAATTCCATGCCAAGTGCCTTTGCGAAGTCATATCCCAGCGTCACATTGCTGATCCGTAGGAAGTCGCCTTCCTGAATAAACAGGTCCGAGAAGTTTGACCAGTTGTTGTTGTTTTCCGTCACGCGTGGCATCCTGTCTGAAGAACCTTGTCCATGCCATCGCTCAAGTATGGCGGTGGTGGAGTTGGCCCTGGGATTGGCGATGTTCCGGTAGGATTGCGTCAGCTCATTGCCGGCAACGCCGTTGGCCTGAACCAGGAGATCAAAGCCTTTGAAATTTGCAGATACGGAAAAGCCAAACGTGTAATCCGGATTGGGGTTGCCGATCATAGTCCGGTCACCCTCATCAATTTCACCGTTGTTGTTCCGGTCGACATACCTGACGTCACCGGGTTTTGCTGCCGGCTGAATGAGCGTTCCGTCGGATTGCCGGTAGCTGGCCACCTCTTCCTCCGTCTGGAAGATACCGTCGGTAGCGAGTCCCCAGAAATAGCCGATCGGGTACCCGCTCTGCGCGCGGTTGAATTCCGGCGCGTTGTCAAACAATTGATTTGATCCGCCGTGAATAATACCGTCGGCGGTAGGTATGTCGGTTACTTTGTTTGTATTGTGCGCCCCGTTGATACTGATGGTATAATTCAATTCTCCGATATTGCTGTTGTAGGCCAACGCCAATTCAATCCCTTTGTTTGATACATTACCCCCGTTGATAAAAGGAGCATCCGCACCGGCTGTAGCCAGTATCGGCGCAACGATGAGCCAATCTCTGGAGGTCTTGCTGTACCAGTCCAGGTTCATGTTGAGTTTACCGTTCAATAAACGGGCATCAAAGCCGATATTGGTTTGTTCTGAGGCTTCCCACTTGATATTGGGATTGGCCAGACGGCTGACATAGGCGCCCGGAGTCAGTATGCCTTCCTGATCACCAAAGATATAGTTGGTTGTCGCGAAGGTTACCGGCGCGAGGTACTGGAAGTTACCAATGTTCTGATTGCCAACCTGGCCCCAGCTTGCGCGAAGCTTCAGGAAATTCAGCCAGTTACTGCTGCCTGCCAGAAATGATTCGTTGGAAAGCACCCATCCTGCTGAAACGGACGGAAAGTAACCCCAGCGGTTGCTTCCGATAAAGCGGGAAGATCCATCAGCCCGGAGCGTGGCATTAAGCAGGTACGTTTCCCTGAAATTGTAGCTCACCCTGCCGAAGTACGACATGAGATTGGCTTTGTCGTAAGCCGCACCGTTCAGGCTGATGTTGATACCATCGACATTGGTGGCGTTGGAGAGCCACGCATGTTCCAGGTCGCTGAACACCAGGTTCGAATTACTTCCGTAGATGTAGGCTCCGTTGATGTTTTCCTGGTAGGAAGAGGAGCCAACCAGTACATCAAAGTGATGCTCGTCAGCTGCATCAAAACTGTAGCTTATCAGGTTGTCCCACAACAGGCTTGTACCCTTGCCAATACTCTGGCTCGCCTTGGTGATGTTGTTGAAGGAATAAATGGAAAGGTTGTATACCGGTGTGAAGGAGTGGCTTTCGTTGGCGTTATACTCCATACCCAGACTTGAGCGGAACTTCAGTCCTTTCAAAGGTTCGATTTCCACATACAGGTTACCGAGCAATTTCTGCGTGTTCGCTTCACTCTGATTGTTGTATACCATTTGGGCATACGGATTGGCTTCCCCATTATTCCAGGTTGAGCTGCTGTTGTCCCAGAAGTTGCCGTCGGCGTCATACATCGGCACAAAGGGGCTGGTATTGAATGCACCGCGCAGGGTGTTGTTATACTGATTGCCGACACCAATGCCGTTTTTGTTTATGTGGGAAAATGTGAAGTTCTCCCCTACCGTTACAATGTCCTTATACAATTTATGTTCGGAGTTGAAGCGAAAATTGTAACGCTCATAATTTGAATAATCCTCACCGCCAACGATACCGCCCTGGCCTGTGTACGACAAGGAAGCGGAGTAATTCGAGGATTCGGAACCGCCGGTGACACCAAAGGAATAGTTCTGCGCAGGAACATCACTCGCAAGCATTTCATCGATCCAGTTTGTGCCTTCTCCCATGGCCGCTATCTCTTCGTTGGTGAAGTAGGGCAGCTTTCCTGAGTTGACAGCGGCCTCATTCATTATAGTAGCATACTCCTGCGAATTCAACATATCCATCCGGCGCGCCGCGTTCTGAATGCCGTAAAACGCATCAAACGTTATCTGTGCGTGTGCATCCCGCTTACCCTTGCGCGTGGTGACCAGTACCACACCGTTTGCCGCCTGTGACCCGTAGATGGCGGCCGACGCTGCGTCCTTAAGGATGTCGATCGATTCAATGTCCGCGGGGTTGAGGTAGGAGATATCGCCGGTGTAGACTCCATCAACCACGAACAGGGGGTTGGCGTTGCCGATGGTCCCCAGGCCGCGGATAGTGACTTTCATGGATTCTCCGGGCTGGCCGGAAGTCGAAGTGATCTGCACCCCCGGTGTCTGACCCTGCAACGCCTGCAGCGCGTTGGTTGTACTTTGTTTGCTGATATCATCTCCCTTCACCTGGAGGTTTGCGCCCGTATTCAGTACTTTCTTCTGGACGCCGTAACCCACTACTACCACTTCTCCCAACGTCGTCAGGTCTTCCGAAAGCACAACCTCGATGCTGGTTCGTGTGCCCACGGATACCTCCTGTGTTTCGTATCCAATGAACGATATTACAAGCACATCGTCATCGCTCGCCTGGATGGAAAAATTACCACCTGCGTCACTTGCTGTGCCGTTGGTAGTTCCACGGATCAACACGTTTACACCCGGCATGCCCTCGCCCGATGCGTCCCTGATGGTCCCTGTGACCAGCCGCTGTGCCTGAGCCAGTACGGGCACTGCCATCAGCACTATCACAGCAACACATACATTCCTGTAGATTTTTTTCATACTCATATGGTTTTTTTAGTTAAGTGTGGCTATCCGTATTTAGTGATCAGAACAACTTGAGCGTCACGGGTTTTCCGTTGTATTGGATCAACTCCGACGAGCCGGACACCAGGCTCATTCCTACCGGGTGAGCAGCAGCAACCCATTCGATTTGAAATGTCCGGTTTTCCGGCATACCCGGAAATGATCCTCTGCGTTCACCTATTGTAAGGCTGTGCGTTCCCTGATCATAATAAATGGGGATGTGTGCGTACTGCCCCTTTTCATAATTATAATTGATTCCTTCATCCTCATAAATGGTAAAGGATGCGTCCCTGCCGGTATAGACATAGAGTGTAATTGGATCTGCAGGCTTTTGATCCGTATAGTCCATCCGGGGACCTGTCGGAAGAATTGATCCTTCCTTTACAAAGACCGGCATCCTGCCGTAGGGTGCATCACAATTTATGGTTTGTCCGCCCGGATAGAATTTCCCCGTACCCAGATCATACCAACCGGAAGACGAAGGGAGGTAAACCTCACGATGGCGTGCCTTGTATTGGTGAACGGGATTAATAAGGAGTGCCGGACCGAACATATACTGATCGGAAATATTCGCGACGACCGGATCTTCATTAAAGTCCATCACCAATCCACGCATGATCGTATAGTCATCGAAATAGGAATGACCGGCCAACGAATAGATGTAGGGCATCAGCCGGTAGCGAAGCCTGTCGTAGTAAACCATAGACTCATACGCCTCATGACCTGCCGGTGCAATGTTGTATATCTCACGAAAAGGGTATTGGCCGTGCGACCGGAAAACCGGGCAGAATGCACCGAACTGAAACCAGCGGGTATTGAGTTCCCGCCATTCGTCCAGGTCCTTTCCGGTAGCTTTTTCATATCGTTTCTCCACGGCAAAGCCACCGATGTCCATTGTCCAGTACGGAATACCTGAAAGTGAGAAATTAATGCCCGCGGCGATCTGGTCGGCAAAGTCACTCCAGCGGGCAACAATATCACCGCTCCATGTAGCGGCGCCAAAGCGTTGCTGCCCTGCGTAGGCGGAGCGCGTGAGAATGAAAACCCGCTTACCGGGGCTTGACCGGCGTTGTCCTTCATAAACACTCCTTGAGTTCATGAGGGAGTAAGCATTGAAGTATTTCGCGCCAGGCCCCATAGCTGTTGGACTCATGTTCCGCTTGCGTTCCTCAACAGACAGGTTGGAATGCATGTCAGGCTCCGTGGCATCCAGCCACCACGCATCAATGCCCAGCACGTTGAGCTGATCGTCGATTTGGTTCCAGAACAATTCACCCCCTTCCTTGTTGAAGGGGTCATAGAAGGTCGATTCATAGCCGATACCCACCCAGTCTTTGCGACCCTTGTCAATATTTCGCGTGAACAGGAACCCGTTCGCTTTCATCGCCTCATAGTTATCCGTACCCTTGTTGAATTTCGGCCATACCGAGATCATGAGCCGGGCGTGAAGATCGTCGTGCAGTCTGGTCACCATGGCCTGTGGATCGGGGAAGCGCGCCGCGTCAAACTCGTGCGATCCCCATTCGGGATCCTCCCAGTATTGCCAATCGAGAACAATGTTGTCCAGTGGTATGTTGCGCCTTCGGTATTCCCTCACCACTCCGAGTATCTCTTCCTGCGTGCGGTAGCGCTCTCTGCTTTGCCAGAAGCCCATAGCCCATTTGGGCGCAATCGGAGCCTTGCCGCTGAGATGGCGATAACCCCGGATGACATCATCGGCATTGTCTCCCCGTATGAAATAGTAGTCGATGTTGTTTCCTGCCTCAGATGAAAGGGATAACTTGTTTTGTTCTTCGGGTGCCAGCGGATCAAGGTGCCTGACGGACATATAAGTTCCCCCGTCGGGGATCCATTCGATCCTGATCTTGTGCTTCCCGCTCTTTCTGATACGTGTGGTAAACTTGTTGGTCCAGGGATTCCAGTTCTGCCGCCATTTGTCCATGATAAGCGTATCGTCGATCCAGACCTTGAAATACCCGGATGCATAGACCAGGAATTTATGGACCCCCTCCACATCAGAGGAAAAATATCCTTCCCAGATTACCTTGCCCTCCCTCGATACGTTGACCGGAAAATTCTCAACCTGCGGTGTCTCCAGGTATTCGTATTCAATCTTGTCCTCAATACTACTTTTGACCACCTTGTCGCCTGCATAGTAATCTCCGGTAAGTCCCCCTTCGATCCCATTCTTATCGAAAAGCGACAACGTTGACAGCGACTGGTATTCGCGTGGGTCACCAAATTTGCTGATGGAGTAGTTGTCCCACAGGATCCCGTAATTTTTGCTGGAGTAGAGGAAAGGGACAACATCAACAATGTTGTGCTGGATGAGATCGACCTCCTCTCCCTTGTAATTCATCTGACCGTTCTGATGACCGCCAAGTCCGTAAAATGCCTCATCATCCGGCGATTCAAATACCTGGCGGATGGCGTAACTGGGCACGCCATCAAGGGATGCTTCAACAAAATACTTGCCCCCGCCCCTTTGCTCCTGAAGAATAACATTGCCAGTCGGGTCTTTGAACACAACTTCACCCGTCAGCAGGGAAACCACGGCCTGCAGATTCCTTGTCGTTAGCGTCACGCTGTCTTCCCCATCGGAAACTTCCCAGGTGGCTGTGGATCTTCTTCCGGGAAGCACGATTAAACTGTTTTCGGTAACAAGAGAATCGACTGGGGAAGCGGTGACGTGTATGATGTCATCCGTTACGGCAACCAGTTTCAACAATTTTGCACCCTGATTTTCCCCATTGCTCAGGTGAATCAGGATGCCATCCTCGATTCTTTCATAGCGAGCACAGGAAAGGACGATAAAACTCAGTATAATGAGGCTACCCGGTACAGTTCCAGTCATTCAGTTCGCCATTTACCTTTTTCGTTCACGATACCGCAAACGATTGAGGTAAATGTAAGCTCACAACCGGTCAGAAAAGGGTATGGAAAAGTCCAGAATTGATGGCCATTATGTGTCGCAATGGGTATCGATTGTCTTTGATTAGGGGTTCGTTTGGTACGCAGTGATCAGGAATCCGTAATCGGTAGTCCGCAAAGAGAGCGGGTGACGTTCTCGGGATTTCGTTCAGCGCGGAGACCCTGCTTATAACAGAACACGTCGGGCGCAAAGGAAGATTTGCCCGCCCTGGCAAGACAATTTATCCCCCGATCGTAGTAATTTGATGACCCTTTTTCAAACCGGGTCTACACTATATTGCAGGGTCAAAATAATCGTCCATGCCTCACGATAAAATAAGGAAACGTGTGAAGTTCATGCTGATGCTGGAAGTCGCGTTATACATCGCCCTCGCTTCCTTTCTCGTATTCATTTTCGCAAACCAGTGATAAATGTGCCCCGCCACCACTTACCAGCTACCCCCTCCCTTCCTCTTCTCCGAGGCGTAAACGGAAGGGAGAACTTTATACTCATCCCTGAAGTACCGGGCAAAGTACTTAGGGTTGTTGAACCCGACCCGGTATGCGACTTCGGCTACGGTGAGCTGGCTTTTTTCCAGGAGCT
>DATBVZ010000374.1:0-5746 GCA_036515095.1 Cyclobacteriaceae bacterium
GTCGGTCACCGTGATCGTCTTGCCCGCGCGCACCTGCTCAATAAATAAAGGAATAACTGAGCCACGCGATGCCATCACGTTGCCATAGCGCGTGCCACAAATGACCGTGTTTGTGCCCTCTAGGTTACGACTGGCGGCCACCATCACTTTTTCCATCATGGCTTTGCTGATGCCCATGGCATTGATGGGGTATACAGCCTTGTCAGTGCTCAAACACACCACACGTTTCACCCCAGCATTAACTGCTGCCTCCAGCACATTTTCAGTGCCCAGCACGTTTGTTCGTACAGCTTGCATAGGATGAAACTCACAAGAAGGAACTTGCTTGAGCGCTGCAGCGTGGAAAACATAGTCCACACCACGCATAGCTGTTGACACGCTACGTTCATCGCGAACATCGCCAATATAGAGCTTAAGCTTTGAATTGTTGTATCGCTTGCGCATATCATCCTGCTTCTTTTCGTCGCGACTAAAGACGCGTATTTCACTGATGTCGCTGGAAAGTAACCTGCGCAGAACAGCATTTCCAAATGAACCTGTGCCGCCTGTAATTAATAAAGTTTTTTTAGCAAACATAAAGCACCACAATAAAGATAGAACCCTGCCAGACGCTGAGTTCCAGTGAAAAGAATAAATCAAAAACTGTAACAGTAGAATAAGTCAACGCCCCAGCCACAATAATCCCTAATTTTTCTTGTTGAGGCTGAAGAGTAAACTTTCCACAGCACAACAAGCTCTTCCATCTCGAATCAAACTTGCGGATGAATCACTATAATTGAGCATTGATACCAAGTACACAAACTTGTAACTTTCACTGTTTGATTTATGTTTGAATAGTAGCCCTCAAGCCATCCAGGATCGAAGTCGAAGCCGTCTCGCAACATAAGGAGCGGAGCAACCCGATATCGGCAAGTGAATCCCTTATATCACCAGTTCTCGCACCCGCATATTCAACCTCAATCGTCTTATTCAATATCACTCCCATCTTTTCAATGATGTCCCGTAAAGACGTGCTCTGGCCGGTTCCGATGTTAATCACCTTGCCAAACATCTCCTGGTTTCTAATAGTAGTCACCAGAATGCGCGCCACATCCTTTACGTAGATAAAATCCCTAGTCTGCATCCCGTCACCATATACTTTCAATACCCTTCCTGCATGGCTGTTCGCAGCGAAAATGCTGATCACCCCGGAATAGGGCGAAGCAGGGCTCTGGCGTGGGCCATACACATTGAAGAACCTGTAGGCCGTATATTCCACTCCAAAAGTTCTATGATAATGTCCAAGATAATATTCTCCTGCTAACTTATCGACGGCGTAAGGCGTGAGCGGAGAGACGGGGGCATTTTCCGGGACAGTTCCCTCTTTCGCATTGCCATATACAGCAGCGGAGGATGCAAACAGAAAACGTTTAACACCTGCTTTTCTTGCAGATTCAAGTAACAGTAAGGTTCCGTCAAAATTCACCTGGTGAGTCAAAACAGGATTCTCGACCGACGCCTGGACCGATGCTATTGCGGCAAGATGAATCACGGCATCACAACCCACAACAGCTTCATTTAAGGTATCGGGATCGAGAATCGAACCGGCAATGATCCGCAGAGATGCCGCATCAGGCGGCAAATTTCCCAGTTTTCCGGTCGACAAATCATCAAGAACCACAACAGAATATCCTCGCGCCAGCAACTCTTCCACAACATGCGATCCGATAAACCCTGCCCCCCCTGTCACCAATATCTTAGCCACGATCAAACCATTCCATAAAGATCGGCGCGTCCATATTCATGCAGCCGTCATGATTGAAAAAATATTTTTCAGCGATTCAGTTGATGTATATTGCATATGCCTATATCTCTCTGCTGCCCCCCGTGATTTATCCATCAATTCACCAGGGCATTTCCGCCAAATCCGCAATTGGTTTACTGCTTCCGAAACATAATCCTTCTCAAAGCCAAACACTACTCCGGCAGATGCTGTAACCATTTCATCAAGGCACCCCCTGGAGCGAGCCAAGACTGGCACACCATGCGCCATGGATTCGAGCACAGTCAGCGGCTCAGCATCATTTTTCGTCGGGTACAGCAATACATCGATCGAATCGAAAAACTCGTTTTTTTCGGCTCCGTATTTTGGACCCACATAGTGAACATTCCCTAATTTGGCTATCTTGTCCATCACCAGAGCTTCAATTACCTTATTACGAAAAGGCCCGGCGATTATGGCGCAAATATCATCCCCTTCTTTTTGGAGCAGCAACAAAACTTCAAGAAACTCGAAAATACCTTTATCGGCCTCGATGTTTCCCAAGAAACCCAAGGTGCCTACGCTTTTTCTAATGCGCGCACCATCATTCCACATGGGAAGCAATGACGAATTCGACAAAACCTCAACTCGGCAGATCGAAGGATACGAGGACTTTAGTTTTTGAACCATGAGACCGCATAAGGCAATGTGATAAGCATCCTTGCCCGAGCAAAAAACCAGCATTTTCGTCAGAAACCGCGGGCGATCAATGTAAAGAAAACTATGGTGATGAAGGACAATCCTGGCGTTCCGAAGACGTGACAGTAGAACAAAAAGAATTTCAAAAAATTGGCCGTATCCGCCTGAAACACTGATATAAACGGACACCTTGCGACTCACACGCAAGAAATTACAATAGTCCACGAGTTGGCTCAACACACGTGTTGCCCGGATTAATCTGACATGCAAAACCTTGCTCAGTGATATTGCAGAAAGATCAAAAATTTCCGGATTTTCCCCGCTGGACACGAAAAAATCCTTCATAGCCGAATTGACCGCAGCCATGCCGTGCATGGGGGGAGGGAAAGTTCCTATCATTGCAATCATGCGCATGGAGAAATCACGAAGTCCGTTTCTTGGATCTCAACAATACCCTGAGTCGGAAAAATGAATCAATAAGGAGAAGTGTTCAGTGCCTTATTACTCTGAAATTGTCATGCGGAGGTCACTGTTGTTTCAGGATATGCTGAGAACACACAAGTAGTAGGTGACCCTGGTAAACAGGAAGGAACAACAGACTGTTTTCTCTTATGATTAGAACAAGCATATGACATGGCAATAAGCAATAAAAACAAGGGATACCAAAACACATCCAATGCAAAATTGAAATAGAATATATAAAACATGAGCCAACGGTTATGCTTGGTGCACTTAACAACCAAAGAAACCATGAATACCAACATAATGACCCCTCGCTCAACCAAAATGGCAATCCAGCCAGAATCAAAGCCAATACCAAGCTTAACTCCCGCGATGCCAACACCATTACCGAGCAGCAAGGTTAGCCAAGTGCTGTTTTCGATAATACTAAAATACATGTTCATTCGATCTAACCGTACGCTAGCCGATGTCTGCCCGAAATAATTTGAGCTCAGAATAAGGCCAATAGACAAAACACCCAGGAAGAGAAATGCAAACGTCTTTACACCAATTGTCATTTTCTTTCCACCAAGAATCTTTTTGACTAAAAAATAAAGACTGAAGAATAAAAAGAAAGTCGTGGAAAAGGCAGTGATACCTGTGATCAAGTTTAGCCGGACGAATCTTTTTCTTTTTTTGGGATCGTCGATCCAATCCCGCGCCACCAGAATATTAAACCCCAGGAAAAAGGAAAAGAATATCTCTTCATACATGAAACCAGTGGCCCTTCCAAATTCTAATCCGAGTAATTGCCTTGATCTTAGATTGCCAAGTATAGCATTGTGCATATAGTAATATGATCCTGGCACCCCATTGATACTTTCACCGAAGTCCAAAGGAGAAAAAGGGATGATCCCAGTGTTGTACCCGACGAAGGCCAAGATGGCCGCAACGCACAAAAAATACGATAACAGAATCCAAATCTTAATACATGTATTGAGAACTCTCCGGTTTCTGATCAGCAGCCCGATAGCCAGAATCAATAAAACCAATTTATTAAATGACGATATCAGTTTGACGAATGTATCCATCTCCAATAACAGCACACAACCGAAAATCATAATAATGGGAATGAACCAGATTACGTCGACAAGGTACTGATACCTTATATTTATCATGACAAGAAGGTAAAGCACGAATCCTTCTATTCCGATACGAATAGGAACTGGCAAGTAAGATTCAGTAATAAACGGATGGTAACTCAGAGCATATACAAACAACATCCACGCAGTGAGCATGCCCAAGCTCAAAGTGGCCATTTTATAGGATAGGAGATCAACTCTTTTCATCGCTACTTGCTCTCGCATTTGCTCACATGAGATCTTTTTTTATCAATGTTGATAAAAAAACATTTAAAGCAAGCGCTATGTACGTCTTGAAATAAAAAGGGTGGAGAGCCAAGGAATGCAGGAAATAAGACCAGGCAGAAAAGAACTGGTCATTCGCCTGCATGCATCTCCCTATCCCATAATCGATAATGCCGTATCTAAAACGCACCCTTATCCTATCTCTTAAGCTGCGTGACTGCTCCTCGGGGAAAAAATCTTCAACAACATGCTTTACGGCTTTTGCCTGCCTTATCGCGGTACCGGTATTGGCAGAATGAAGTCGGTATCCCCCCAGCACCTGGTCGATAAAATCCATTTTTGCACCAGCTCGTGCCAGCTTCAGCCATAAATGGTAGTCTTCCGCGGTGACGATTTCCGGCTCTTCACTCACCCCACCTACCGACACAACCAAATCTTTTCTGACCACTGTCGCTGATGTGGCGATGCAGTTTCCCCTATAAAGCAGCGCATCAAAAGTAGCGTGATGCATCGGGCCATAAAACTTGTCACGCTCGCGCCCTTTTCCAAACCAGCGAAGTCCGTGACAAACTAGATCGCATCCACCTTCAAGACGTGTGATACAGCAAGCAAGCTTCTCCGGCAACCAAAGATCATCCGAATCGAGAAAAGCCAGGTATTTACCGCGAGCCAAGGCAATACCCCGATTGCGGGAAGCCGCAATCACACCATTGTTCCTGAAGTTTTCCAGGCGGATACGGGGGTCCTTGAAACTCTCGACAACTTCTACAGTATTATCTTCAGAGTAATTATTTATAACGACAGCTTCCCAGTTTGCATGGGTCTGAGCACAAACAGATTCCAAGGCTTCCCGCAGAAAATGCGCATGATTGTAGGTCGGGATGATGACGCTGACCAGCGGGGAGGCCGTCATGAGCCGCTTCCAAAGACTTCATTGCAGAGACGGAGTGTCGCATCGATTTCATCATGATAATCCCCCTCTAATGAAAAGCCTGTCGCCAGCAATTTGTCAATGCGATAGTCTAAATCGGGACTCTTTTCTCCCTGAATGGGTTCCGGACGGATGATTTCAGGGCTAAAGCCGAGCACTGCCAAACATCTGGCCTGGATCATTTCCGCCATATCGATCACCCGCCTGGCCCTTCCTCCACCGACATTGAAGATAACCCCCCCGATTCGTTCATCTGACAGATCAAGCATGTGAGCAATAGTACGACCCACGTCATGCAACGTCACGAAATCCCGTTGTTGCAGCCCAGCGGAGCGAAGTGTCAGACGGCGATCACAGACAGCCTGACGGCATAAGTCGTTCGCCAGCAACATCCAGCAGTTCGTTTCAGCAGAGGCAGGCGCACCGAAGGCATTGGAAAGGCGCAGTACGATGCCTTCGATTTGACCGC
This sequence comes from Cyclobacteriaceae bacterium, assembly GCA_036515095.1. Classification (GTDB taxonomy): domain Bacteria; phylum Bacteroidota; class Bacteroidia; order Cytophagales; family Cyclobacteriaceae; genus ZC4RG29. The sequence goes on from DATBVZ010000374.1 coordinate 5,649, forward strand.
GCTGGCCGGCACTCAATAAGGCATCCTCTCCCGCGAGATGTGATGTGGCATAGGGATGCAGATTGCGCGGGCAAGTATCTTCAGTAATAGTGCCAATG
>DATBVZ010000375.1:0-5656 GCA_036515095.1 Cyclobacteriaceae bacterium
CAGCCAGCAGAAGTGCCACATTTTATGCGGGCAAGGCAAGCGACCCATGGAACGCCTACAGCGGATACAATGGGATAGGCATGACCACCCTTGAGACATCCTTTTCCTTCTCCTTTACGATGACCAATCCTACCGATCCGGCCGCAAGATTGGTATTTGACCTGGGACTAAACGTAACCGGCGTGATGATCACTGAAGTAAAAGTGGAGGAGTTGAATTTTTTGGTCACAGCGGTTACTGAAGAAGTTTCCAGATCAAAAATAATCGTTTACCCAAATCCTGTTGCTTCATTTCTGTACTGCAAAGAGCTGGTCCGGTATCGCCTTGCGGAATTGTATGATCTTAAAGGACAGTTATGGGCAGCGTTTAATATCCAACCGGATACCACCAGGATCAGCCTGGAGGAAATCCCCCAAGGCCTGTACCTGCTAAGGCTCACCGGAAATGGCCTGGATGATCGTATCAAGATCATGAAGGAGTAGTGAGGGCAGTCCCCCGGCCTGGCTAAGTCTCTGATTTGCATATTTCTACGAAAACCCACCAATTAGAGCAGTTACGTCACTCACCCTTTTTGGCGCGTTCTTTGTTTTAACATTGATACTAAAGAACGAAACTATGAAAACGCTTGGTTTAAAGGGGATATTATGGGTGGCTTTCCTGTTATCGGGGTGCATTGCATCTTTTGGACAGGCAAGCCAGGCAGAGGTACCGGGTGATAACTTCAGCCTGGAAGGGGCTCTTGAGCTCTTCAAGAAGTCATCCACGCCGGAAGAGTTCGAAAAAATGCTCAACTCACCGGAGTCGAAAGTGAATAACCTCGACCTGAACGGTGACGGCTATATCGATTATGTCCGTGTAATCGACCTGTACGAAGGCAACGTACACACTTTTGTCATTCAGGCAGTAGTTGCTGAGAACGAGTTCCAGGATATAGCCGTCATTGCGTTGGAAAAACTGGCCAATGGTAAGGCGGTGCTCCAGATCACGGGGGATGAAGACATTTATGGCGTCACAACAATCATTGAGCCGACTCGGGAAGTCCGCACGTATGCCGGAACGACTACAACCCATACGGTGGTCAATGTTTGGGCATGGCCCTCGGTGCAATACATCTACGGTCCTTATTACGCAGGATGGGTCTCTCCCTGGAGATGGAGCTACCGACCCTTCTGGTGGAGGCCCTGGAGACCGATCGCCTACTACGACTACTATCCAATATGGAGGCATTACTACCCGTACTACACCGTGTGTCACTCACCAAGGATAGTTTATGCACACCGTATCTACCATCCGCACAGAAGGACATCGGTAATTGTGTATCACAGGCATAGCGCGCAGATAGACCGCTACCGGTCAACATACCGTGATAGCGATCGCAACGGACGAACCAGGTATGATGGCAACCGCGGAAGTTATAGCGAAGCCAATGCAAATCCGGATATCGGCAATACCAACGGAAGGCAGCGGCTGGATTCCGACAACCGCAGACAGATCAGCCGTGAGTCTGTTGACAGGATTAACGCGACAAGGCGTGATGGCTCCCTTTCTTCACCGGCCACGAGGTCAAGGACGACACGCCAGGTGCCGGAACGGAATTCCTCGTCGCTGGATAACAATGACAATGCCTTGCGTCAGCCCGTAACCAGGCCCTCTTCAACAGAAAGGACCTGGCCGGGAAGTACCGCGCAGCGATCGGGTAGTCGTACTACAGGGAAACTTTCTGATACGCCGGTTCAGCAACAGCGTTCGGTCTTGCCGGACAGAAATGATGCCTCAAGAATGCGATCAGGAACAATGAACAACAATAACAATGCGCAACGTCGGCAACTAACCGCTCCACCCGCTTCAAATGAAAGAAAAGGGGGAAGCCCTGCAATGCAGCGATCCGGGAACACTACGATACAGCGAAGCCCCGGTTCGCCTGTTCAGCAACAACGCTCCACCCTGCCCGGCAGGAATGATGCTTCGAGGATGAGGTCAGGTTCAGACAACAACCGTAACAATAGTCAACGTCAGCAAATAACGCCGCCTCCTTCTTCAAGCCAGAGAAGTGGATCATCAGGAAGCAGCACCATCAAGCGATCTGGCAGCGGTGGAAGCGAGCAGGGTTCAGGCGCAAATCGAAGAGGAGGTCGGTGATCCTGATCGTTGATCAGCGGATGACACGGATTGCAAGCTTATACGGCAATTCGTGTCATCCCCATCTCGCAATCCTCTGATCCGCGTGATCAGCTCTCCCATTTCTCCAGTCCCAACAATTTCTTGCCCAGCGGAGACAATGTTGCTACCGGGTATTTTGTTTTCTCCCAGTGGCGGGGATCACCGGGAAATGCGTATCCTTCCGGCGGATTTCGCTCTTTCCATGAAGCAATTCTCCACTGCCTCAGTTCTTCATTCTCTTCCTGGGCTGGCATCATCGATATGTATTGTGCCAACCTCACTTTATTTCCGCTGAGATTGGGACGTATACCATGTGGCTGCATGCTGTGAAAGATCAGCAGATCACCGGCATTCATTTTTACTTTTACCAGGTCAAATCCGGTGATGTCCGGCTTGAAATGGTCGCGGTCCTCCGGCTGCGTGAGCTTCCAGGCATCATAGGTCCTGAACAGCCCGGGTATGCATTGAAACCCACCCGTATTCTCGTCATCCTGGTCTGACAGTGCCAGCACGCCCTGTACATTCTGAGGTTTCGTATCCGGATCATAATCCCAATGAATAAATCCTTTGTATTCATACCCCGGGCGGATGGGCAAATTCAGGTTTGCGCGATCGATCGTAACCCACAACTTTTCCGTGCCCCAGATATCCGCAAACGCATTGTGTATTTTCGGATATTGACGATTGTCCCACAGGCATTGATGATTGTATACTTCCACCATCCCCGTATTGGTGAGTTCCTTCATTTGAATTTCTCTCCTTGGAGGTGCATACCATGTTTCCGGATCGTTTGGATCCTTTTCTTCGAATTCCCACAGGAAACGTGCCGTTCGCTCTACCTGATCCTTTGGCACTGCATCTCTTATGACGATATACCCATTCGTGATCCAGAATTGCCAGTCTCCTTCGCTTAGTAGCCGAAGCGGCTCTCCGTTGCTGTGATCATTGAGCTTAACAGCGCTGCTCTTCGCAGTCGAAGGATTGCCGGGAATATCCTTGTGTGCCATCGTTGCGGCCATTGTTTTCTGTCTCATATGAAAAGCATTAGTGATCGGATTCAATGAAACCCTGGTAACCGGAAGAGTGCCCGAACAACTGTGACCTCTTTTTGCTCCGTATTGCCAGGTTTTATGATTTAATATATAAAATCAATCTCGCTAATACATTTCTATTGCCGAATAAATCCTTGTAATGCATCTTTACCTTCCATTTTCCGATATTTCCACTCCATTGCTTACGTATCATTATGCCTGAAAATACCCTCCCGCGCGTAGCCTACTTTTGCATGGAATATGCCCTGCAGAGTGACTTTAAAATGTACGCCGGCGGTCTCGGGATCCTGGCCGGCGATTACCTGAAAGGTGCAAAAGACCATACTTTCCCGATCGTCGGTATCGGCCTCAAGTGGAAGCAGGGGTATACCGATCAGCGCATCTCACCGGAAGGCAAGCCAATTGACACTTACCCGATCTATACATATCCATTTCTTAAAGACACCGGGGTCACCGTCTCTGTCGCCATTCGGAAACGCGAAGTGAAGTGTAAGGTGTGGCTTTGTGATCAATTTGGCAATACGCCCTTGTACCTGCTCGACACCGATGTGCCGGGCAACGAGGATAGCTGGATCTGCGGCCAGCTCTATGGCTGGTTCGGTGAAGAACGCGTTGCCCAGGAGATGGTGCTCGGCATCGGTGGCGTCAGGGCACTCCGCGCGTTGAACATTCCGGTGGATGTATATCACTTCAACGAAGGCCATGCGCTTTTTGCAGGCTTCGAACTGGTTCGGGAAAAGGTCGCAAAGGCCGAAACGTTCGATCATGCCCTGGCCGCAACACGGAAGGAAATTGTATTTACCACCCATACTCCGGTTGTTCAGGGAAATGAATCGCACTATCTCGACCGGCTGATGTACATGGGTGCCGACAACGGCGTATTCTCAAAACAGCAGTTGAAGGTGCTCGGGGGCTCACCCTTTAACATGACGGTTGGCGCCCTGCGCTTATCGCGAAAGGCAAATGCCGTGGCACAGCTCCATGCCGTAACAGCCAACAAGATGTGGAAGGGCGTGAAAGACCGTTCCGAGATCGTCGGCATTACCAACGCCATACACGTTCCAACCTGGGTAGATGATCAGATCGTGACTACCGCTGCTAATGGCTCCGACGACATTTGGAAGCTTCATCAGGCAAACAAAAGGCGCCTGCTTGACTTTGTTGATCAGCGTACCGGCGTCACCCTGAAACACGACGCGCTCCTGCTCGGGTTCTCCCGCAGGGCTGTGCCCTACAAGCGAAGCGACTTTATCTTTAGCGAGCCCGCTATGGTTGATGAACTTTTTAAGACCAGTAAACTTCAGATCATCTTCTCCGGTAAAGCCCATCCGCTGGACGATGCCGGCAAAAGCATTGTCGCGAACATCCTAACCATCACACGAAAATATCCGGAATCGGTGGTGTTCCTGGAAAACTATGATATGACCATAGGCTCCATGCTGGTACGGGGTTCGGATGTCTGGCTCAACAACCCGCGAAGACCGCAGGAGGCCAGCGGCACGTCCGGTATGAAGGCGGCGATGAACGGGGTGCTCAACCTGAGCATTCTGGATGGCTGGTGGCCGGAAGCCTGTCAGCACGGCGTAAACGGATGGCAGATCGGCGACGGCTATGAAGACAAGAATGAAAAGAAACTTGATGCCCACGACCAGAAAGCCATGTACAATGTGCTGCTGAATGAAGTAATCCCGACTTATTACGACAACCGGGAAAAGTGGGTAGAAATGATGAAGCAGAGTGTCCTTACGACCAGCAAACAGTTTGCCATGAAACGGATGCTGGACGAGTATTACCAAAAGTTATATATCGCGAGCTGAAGAGGATTGGAGTTCGTCAGATTTATGCGATGGTTGGGTTGGGATTTTGTGCTTACGCATTGAAAGGGTACTTAAAATATAGCCAATGATCCCATTCCATTGTTTTTTGCCACGAAAATACAAAGTCACGAAAAACCACAAAAGAGCTTTGGCGGCTATTTCGCGCCTGCCTGTGGTCCCCATCCCAATAATTAACCACGAATCCCAATCCCTTTGAGGAAAGCATGATGAATAACTTAATTTAGGCCTAAATTGACCATCATGACCTGCAAGACATTCCTCCTCTGTGTTTCTGCTCTATGGCTCAACTCCTGCAGCCAGGAACAAAAGACTGTACCTGCCCCTGATGTTGATAACGGAGGCATTACGCTTCCGGAAAAATTTGGGGCAATTGTCGTAGTAGACACCCTGGGACGCGGAAGACACATGGCCATCAACGACAATGGCGATATCTATATGCACCTTCGGAGCCTTAATGCAAATGGAAATGGAATTATTGCTCTGCGCGACACTACGGGGGACGGTCGCGCCGACATTATTCAGGGTTACTCCGATGTGCCGGGCACCGGTATCGAGTTGCATAAAGGCTACCTGTACTACTCTGACCGGACTCATGTCTATCGTTCC
>DATBVZ010000376.1:0-9677 GCA_036515095.1 Cyclobacteriaceae bacterium
GACAGGGTGGTTTTCCGGATCGATGCCAAAAATGGTTTCTGAAAGTGTGGTTCCTGCCTCCACACAGACATCCTCCGGAATTATGAGGTCCGGTCGCTCATTGTCACACTCGTTCACCAGGATCTGCATATCGCGCCGGACATAGCCGATCTTTACCCATTCATTGCCGATCCTCCTCCATTCGATAATAATAAAGGCAATGTTGTATTCTCCCTGCTGGCCCGGGGCATCCCACGTCAGGGTCCCTTCGACGGGATCGATGTTAAAAGTCGGTTCAGCATCTCCGGCTTCGTTCGCCGTACCGTAGTTCGTATAAAACTGGCGGGGCTCATTGGCACTGGGATCCTGGTAACGAACAACCTGAAGGTTGCGATCGCTGAAGGGTACAACCAACTGATACGAGAGACTGTCTCCATCGGGGTCAGATGCGCCTGGATTGTGAGTAAAAGTCACACCGGTGCAGGCCTGGTCAATCGGCGGAACGCTCAAAACAGGCGTGTTGTTACAACCCAGGAAAGGATCTATAAAAATTTTTGTTTCGATGTAAAACCTGGTGTTCACCGAATTGTCCATATTGAGCACACCCTGGTTCCGGTTGGGTTCCCTGTAACTGATCACATACTCGCCGGGACCGGAATACGTATGCGTTGTAGTGTAGGATGCGGTGCCAATATTCGGGCCCAGGTCAGGGCGTGGCGTATTCGGTGTTTCGGGAACAAGCTCCCACTGCGTATCACCGAATTCAAGAATATCCTCTTCTCCTACTCTGCCTCCAAACAATACTGACGATCCGGTATTGGTGTATACCGTAACGGTGATCGTAAAAGTCAGCGATTGGCAATTATTGCGGGTCACTATGATCTCACCGGCACGCAGGTGGGTAGCCCGGGCCTGATTAATGCCGGTCAGGCCCAACACAGCCAGGGCAAGGAGAATCTTAAGGGAATTTCCGGAGGGCCTCATGCACGCGAATTTCCAGGGGGAACTCTGAATCTGATCATCAATTTACAATATAAGGGTTCCCAATTAACATTGAAAACCCATCCCAAATAACGCCGTTCTCTATTGGATTATTCTTAAATACCCAAAAAATTCATTTTTGGGAAAATTCCCAAACAGTCCCCATACTCCGGGGCTTACCCAAAAAGCAAAACGCCTGAATACGCTTGATTTCTATCAATTTTGGCCGAATCAAAACCGATTCAAAATCTCTCTTGCGTCCTGACGAAGGCAAACCGTCTTCAATTCAATATCTTTCAAATTGATTCATTCAAAAATCCAAAATGAAATCGTATGCGTGTTTTGAAAGATTTTTCACTCCAGGGATGCAGGATCACGTTGTTTCAGTGGAATAACCGGTACCTGATAAAACTGGAAGAGGGGCCATTTGAGCAGACCTTCAAGGTGGATCAGTTTGTTTTCAACGACGCCGGCGAGGTTGAAAAATTATTGGATGAGGCATTCATCGGCGAGGCGCTGGAGCGATTCTCAGCTATGGCGAAGTCTCTACGCGACGCGCTGCAACGCGCTTAAAATCAGAACGATTAAAGGCTGGTGATGGATTTTGTGTTATTTTTACAGCCCTCATGGAAGTCGTAGAACGGAAAAATAAAAACAGAAAATATAAACCTATTCTGGAAGGAATTCCCGACTGGCCCGTTTATCAACTGAGCAGGAACAGAAAGGAATTCATCGATGAAGTTTCACGGGTGGCGCTTGACCGCATCCGGCAACTTCGCACTAATCCCCGCCAACTCGCTGACGAACTCGAGGCTACTGTATATCGCGAGCAGCAACGGATAAAACGAAACCGATGGCGAGTCGACCCGCCCGATGAGCCGCGATTCTGGGCAAGGGTGAAAGAGGAACTGGTAACTTCCGGTGACCGAACGGACGAAGAGGCCAATGATAAAGTAAACGAACTGCTGCAGCGGATCGTGCACCGCTACGCCAATGAAATTGCCGGGAATTTCAAACTCAGTTCGTACAAGTTCGCCCGCGAGGCAGTCAAGTTCTGGTTCTCCCGATTGTTGAATGGGGCGCGCGTTAAGAAGTTCGGTGCCTTTTTCAGGAACCAATATACCCTTCGCGACAAGATCCATATCGTTGGTAAGGTGAAGCACCTAAGGCGACTGGCCCGGCGGGGAACCGTTATTATGGTGCCGACGCACTTCAGTAATCTCGATTCCATCCTGATCGGATGGGTAATTCATTCACTGGGGTTGCCTGCATTTATTTACGGTGCCGGCCTGAATCTTTTCAACATCAAGATATTTGCCTATTTCATGAACAGCCTCGGCGCTTACAAGGTGGACCGAAGGAAAAAGAATCTGCCCTACCTCGAAACGCTCAAGACGTACTCTACGCTGGCAATTCAAAAGGGCGCACACAGCCTGTTCTTTCCGGGCGGAACCCGGTCACGCTCAGGCATGATCGAAAAAAACCTGAAACGGGGACTGCTGAGTACCGCCATCGAAGCGCAACGGAATATTTATCTCACTACTCCGGCAGGTGAAACGCCGCGCAAGATTTTTGTCGTACCGGTAACGCTGAACTACCATTTCGTCCTGGAAGCACCTGACCTTGTTGATGATTACCTCTCCATGAAGGGTCAGGATCGCTACCTGCCGGAACAGGACAAGTACGGAAGCTGGCAGTTGCTGCAGTTCCTGTTTAAGTTTTTTACGAAGGGCTCGAATATTTCCGTTTCCATCGGACAAGGGCTGGATATCATGGGCAACTACGTCGACGCCGATGGTAACAGCCTGGATCAGGAAGGCCGGATAATTCACACCGAAGACTATTTCAAGACCAACGGCCAGATCTCCATCGATCTTCAGCGCGAAGACGAATATACCCGGATGCTGAGCCTGAAGATCGTGCGCGAGTACCACCGGATTAACCGGGTATTCTCCAGCCACCTGGTGGCATTCGTTGCCTTTGAGCTGTGGCAGAAGAATTATCCCAAGCTTGACCTTTTCGGACTTCTGAAATTACCGGAGGAAGACCAGGAACTTCAGTATGAGTCGTTTAGAAAGGCGTGCCAGGGCGTTCGCAAACAGATCATCAAACTGAAAAAGGAAGGCAGGATCAACATGGCTACCCACATGAAAGGCGATATCGATTCGGTGATACGCCACGGTCTCGACAATGTGGGGATCTTTCACCTGAAAAGACCTTTACTGCTGAACAAGGAAGGCAACATCATTACCCGCGACTTCAACGCACTCTATTATTATCACAACCGACTCGTGGGATATGAACTCGAAAAGTTTATCTGACCACAAGCCGGTAGGTGTGATCGGCGCCGGAAATTTTGGGAGCGCCGTTGCTAATCTGCTGGCCCGCCAGCGAAAGGTACTGCTTTACGCGCGGGATGAAAAAATAGCACAGCGCATCGGGGAAACCGGAGACAACCGCGGGTACCGGATGGACAAAAACGTAATGCCCACAACCGATCTTTCCAGGATCGCCGGCGAATGCGACATTATCTTTCCCATCGTTCCCTCTTCGCATTTCAGGGTCATGATGAAAAAACTCTCTCCCTACCTTCATCCCTATCACATGCTCATTCACGGTACCAAGGGCCTTGACCTTACGCTTCCTCCCGGGCAGTCCATCGAAACGGTTACCAAACTCGATCGAACACAGGTAAAGACCATGAGCGAGGTTATCTGCGAGGAGAGCATCGTTGTCAGGGTCGGCTGTCTGGCCGGTCCAAATCTAGCGCGTGAACTTGCCGCAGAGCATCCTGCCGCCACCGTCGTAGCCAGTCATTTCGATGAAGTTGTCAGCGCGGGAAAACGGCTGCTGCGGAATGACAATTTTCAGGTATACGGAAACAATGACCTCGTGGGTGTGGAACTTGCAGGCGTGCTGAAAAATATTATCGCCATTGCATCGGGGGCACTCAGTGGCATGGGGTACGGCGAAAATGCCAAAGGACTTTTGATCAGCCGCGGCGTAATTGAAATGGTTTACCTCGGCCGGGCGTTGGGTGGCAACCTGAAGGCTTTCCTCGGACTTGCCGGCATCGGCGATCTGGTCACCACCTGCAACAGTTCGCTAAGCCGTAATTTCCAGGTAGGGTTCAAACTCGCCAAAGGTGCAACCCTCGCGGAAATAATCCGGGACACGGATGAAATTGCGGAAGGTATCAATACGGTGCGTATCGCAAAGAAGTGCGCGGATCATTTCAAAGTACGGGCCCCGATTACCGGCATGCTTTACAAGGTATTGTTTGAGAACCTGACCGTAACCGAGGCCCTTCAGTACCTGATGCGCTACCCGCTTGATGTGGACATCGACTTCCTGTAACGGTGTGCGATCAGGAGGAAGTATGCGCGCGGCGACCGGCAATCGTGTTCATTTGCTGAAGTGCCTGCTGATCTTTTCTGCGATGGAGGCGAATTCGTCCTGCGACAATTTCAGCTTGGGCTTGCTGAAATTAATGTCACCCATCGAATTGAGCGGTATCAGGTGCACGTGTGCGTGCGGGATCTCCAGTCCTAATACGCAGACACCCACGCGAAGACACGGGATTTCCTTTTCAATGGCGCGGGCTACTTTTTTTGAAAAAACGGTCAGTCCTGCCAGGGTCGTGTCATCCAGATCAAAATAGTAATCGACCTCGGTTTTGGGGATGACCAGCGTATGGCCTTTAGCCAGCGGGTTAATATCGAGAAAGGCCATGTACTGGTCATTCTCAGCTACAATATGCGCCGGAATTTCCCCGTTGATTATCCGCGTGAATAGGGAAGGCATATGAACGTGAAATTTGCTGTGGGAAATTTAGTATTGAATCTGCTGATGACCGTTTCAAAGGCCAATGTTCATGACCTCAAACTCCATTTCGCCTGCAGGGGTCATAATTTTTGCTGACTCTCCTTTCTTCTTACCCAGCAATCCCTTGCCTATCGGCGACATGGTCGAGATCTTACCTGCTTTAAGATCCGCCTCTTCTTCGGATACGAGCGTATACGTAAACGAAGCCCCGTTCTTCTTGTTTTTTATGGTTACCCGGGAAAGGATAGAAACCCTTGATGTATCAATTGAGGATTCATCCAGTAACCTGGCGCTTCCAACAAGGTCTTCCAGCTGGGCGATCTTTGCTTCAAGCATACCCTGCGCGTCCTTTGCAGCATCGTATTCGGCATTCTCACTGAGGTCGCCTTTGTCCCGTGCGTCAGCAATCTGGCGTGCGATTTCGATACGGCCTTTGGTCTTCAGCTCGTTCAATTCGGTTCTCATTTTTTCAAGGCCTTCCTTCGTATAGTATGACACTTTCTTGCTCATAATAGCCATAAATTTAACCCGTAAATCACTCTAGCTTGAATAAAAAAGAAACAACGGCTTCAGCGCTGAAGCCGTTGTTCACTACCACAAAGTTAAAGGTTTATTTTAACAGGAGCAAAATCTTCAGCCGCCAACAAGTTCGGGCAGATTGGTTTTGATCTGTTCGAGCACTTCGTCATCAAATTTTGCCAGATACAGCGTTTTTGCACCCGAAAGTTGATCCACAGAAAGCCCTTTCGCCCCGCGCAGATCGGCCTTGTATAAGCTTGCATTATCAAAATCGGCACCCATCAGATACGCGTTGCGGAGGTTTGCCTCCATCAGAAATGCATTGCAGAAATTCGCTTTGATGAGGAAGGCGTTATCAAATTGCGCCTTGATCAGAAAAGCGTCTTTGAAGATGGCCCCGCTGGCATACGCGCCCTTCAGATTGGCCTGATTAAGATTGGAATTTTCAAAATTCGTTTGGTTAAGCCGGGTATTTTCAAGGTCTGCTTCGATCAGCGACGACTGCGAAATGTTGGCGGAGTTGAGGTTGGAGCCTGTAAGATTCACGTAGTTCAGGTTCGTGCGGGGAAGATGACAATTCACAAGGTTGATCTCGTGGATCTTGTGTCGATTAAGCCTCTTGATATTACCCACGGTACGGAATGCGGCTTCCTCAGATTCCCACAACCGGAAGTCATCGATCTCATCGCGGTAGGTTCGTATCCGTTGTCGTTTTGCGCCGTTCTGATTAAGCCAGAAGATCAGGATACCGATCACAGCGATATCGAAAATCATTCCGTGCGCTTCTGCCAGAACCTGCTGAATGAAGGAATCAAAATCACGGAGGTAGTATTTCAGGCTGAGGCTGATCACCGCGATTGCAACCACGATCAGAACTATAGTTGATGTGAGAAGAGGTTTCTCGACAATGGCATTTAGCCTTTCTTTTGCTTTCCTCAGCCCCTTCGGAATGACACGCATGACCAGTTACCGTAAAAAAAAGTTGACCTGTAAAAATCGCAGAAACATAGCTACCGTTTTCAGCCTAAGTACCTGTTATCTTACATTGGTTCAAATTCAGGGGCATCAAATGGGAACAATGTGGGCGTATCCCTTTTGGGCGAAATAAACAGCCGCAGGTACTGCGTTAACGGTCCTGGTGAGCAGTGCCGGTTTTCAAAGAGCCAGTACTACCGAGAAACTTACATGGTGGCGCTAATGCGGTCAGAGCAGCAGGTGGACCACCGAAAAATAGATTCCCAATCCGAGAAGATCATTCATGGTAGTAATAAACGGACCGGATGCAAGGGCAGGGTTAAATCCGAGTTTGTTCAGAATCAGCGGTGTTATCGTGCCGATGAATGAAGCAAAGATCACCACGCTGAATAGCGCAATCGACACCACCATCGACAGTGTTTTCTCCCCGTCAAACAAGAGGTTAATACCAAAAACAATGAGGCTCAGAAAGAAGCCGTTGAGTAACGCGACCAGGAGAACCTTGAGCAACCTTTTCCAGATGCCTTCGTCAACAAACCCCGGATTTGACAGGGTTTGCACCACAATGGAAGAACTCTGGATCCCTACATTTCCACCGGTAGCTTGTATCAGCGGAATAAAGAAAGCGATGGCCGTGATCCGCGCCAGCTCATCCTCGAAGATACCCATGATCCGCGCGCTGAGAATGCCACCCATAATGCCGATCAGCAACCAGGGCAGCCGGGCGCGGGTGTTTCTCCAGATGCTGTCGTCCTCCTCTACATCCTCGCTGATACCCGCCATCATTTGCCGCTCTTCTTCCGCCAGTTCAGTGATGACATCCACCACATCGTCAATCGTAATTCTTCCCACGAGCTGGCCCTGAACATTCACCACGGGAACGGATTCCAGGTCGTACCGTCGCATGATCTCCGCGACTTCACGTCCATCCATGGATGTATCAACCCGCACAATGTCATCCTCATAAATATTCGCTACCAGGGTTCTGGCGTCGGAGACAATAAGTTCCTGAACAGGCACACGGCCCAATAGCCTATTGTAATTATCAACCACGTACACCACATAAAATTTGGCGACGTTCTCCGCCTGCTTGCGGATCTCTTCGATGCACTGAACAACCGTCCAGTCAACCCTGGCCTTTATCAGTTCTTTGGCCATCAAACCGCCGGCAACATTATCCTCGTAGCGCAGGAGCTCAGTCACCTGGATCCGGAGTTCGGTATCCAGTCCGGAGAGAACTTCTTCCCGTTGTTGTATGGGCAACTCATTGATGATGTCTGCCGCATCATCCGAGTCAAGCAGGTTCAGGAACGCTGCGATTTCCTCCGAGCTGTATACCTGCAGGTATCCTTTCCGCGTATCGGGGTCAAGATCGTTGATGATCTCAGCCTGCCGCTCAATGGGCAGCAAATCCATGACGTATTTGGATTCCTGCGCTTCGAATTCGTAAAGAAGGGAAGAGATGTCGGCCGCCTTTACATCTTCAAGCGAATCCCGGATGAACCGATCATCGCGTTCATCCAGGGCTGCCTGAAAGCGATCCCGGAACTCTTTCGTTAGTTCAAACTCAATGATCGGCACGGCTGTTCTCTATTAGTGAGGTGAGTTGAATGAATTGTTCGACCGACAATTGTTCGGCGCGGTTATCCAGCAGGCTCAGCGCCGAAATTTCAGCGGGCAAATTTAGGTTTTTTAATGCGTTGCGCAATTTTTTGCGGCGGTTATTAAATCCCTGCCTGACCACCTCAACAAAAAGTTCTTCGTCGCAGTCCAGGGCAGTCCGGCTGTTCCGTGTCAACCGTATCACAGCGGACATTACTTTGGGCGGAGGAACAAATACACCGGGTGGAACCTTGAACAGTAATTCGATGCCATAGAATGTTTGAAGCAGCACACTTAATATGCCATACGTCTTATTGCCATGCGGGGAGGCTATGCGGTCTGCAACCTCCTTCTGCACCATGCCCACAACCTGGTCGACCCGGTCACGCTATTCCAGAACCCGGAAGAAAATCTGCGAGGATATGTTGTAGGGAAAATTGCCGATGATTGAAACAGGCGCGGGCAGCGCCTTCATATCAAACCCGAGGAAGTCTCCCTCAATAAGGTGGTCATTCAACCGTGCATAGCGTTCCCGAAGGTACGCGGCCGACTCCCTGTCAATCTCAATGGCATAAAGTTCGGTATCCGGAATGGCCAACAGGTAGCGGGTCAATACTCCCATCCCGGGACCAATCTCCAGGATGACGATGCCGGGTTTCAACCGCAGCGAATGAACGATCTTTTTCGCAATATTGTCATCCCGCAAAAAGTGCTGACCAAGAAATTTCTTGGGACGTACCATGATTCTGACGGTTAGGGTAAATCGGCATACCTTTCCGGTGCACACCCATTAACGAACAGGTGGCAACTTCGCGAAACAGACGCAACGCTCATTCCGGCTGATCAGGCCCCTGCACTAAGGTGGCAATCTACAAGGAACAAATTGATATTTTTGCTAAATCGCGTAACAAATGGAATTGGAATGACACTCGCCACAAAAGCACACGAAAGGCCAAGGATCGGAATTACGCTAGGGGATGTCAATGGCGTTGGTCCCGAAGTGGCCATGAAAGCACTGGGCGATCCGCGCATCCTGACGATGATCACGCCGGTCCTGTATGGCAACGCAAGGATCATTTCATTCTATAAAAAATTATTGGGGCTAAATGAGTTCAATTACAATCAGGTGAAGGAAAAAGGGCAGTTTGCTTCCAAGCACATCAACGTGGTGAACTGCTGGGAAGACCAGTTCGAAGTAGTGCCCGGTCGGCAGTCGCAGGAAGCCGGACAAGCTGCATACAAAGCCATTGAGGCTGCGTGCGGAGAGTTGAAGGAAGGGCTGATCGACGCACTCGTAACCGCTCCCATAGACAAGAAATCGATTAACAGTGATGCCTTTCCGTTTGCCGGCCACACGGATTACATCGCCACTTTTTTCGGCGCCCAGGATAGTCTCATGCTCATGTGCAGTGACACCTTGCGGGTAGGCCTGGTTACGGTCCACACGCCGCTGAGCGCCGTTGCCGCTTTGATCACGAAGGAACGCCTGCAATCAAAGCTTATGCTGCTTGAGCAGTCCCTGATAAAGGACTTTGGCATTGGCAGGCCCAAAATCGCCGTGCTGGGTCTAAACCCGCATGCGGGCGACGGCGGGCTCCTGGGCACGGAGGAAGACGAAATAATCAGGCCGGTGATCCTTGACCTGAAAAACAAAGGGAAGCTAATACAGGGGCCTTTCCCGGCGGACGGGTTTTTTGGGGCCGGTAGTGCCGGGAAGTTTGACGGAATACTGGCCATGTACCACGACCAGGGGCTGATACCCTTCAAGGTTATGAGTTTTGCCAACGGGGTCAACT
>DATBVZ010000377.1:0-2797 GCA_036515095.1 Cyclobacteriaceae bacterium
GTTTGCCTTTTTGGCGCGTTCGTTGGCGAGCTTCTTTATGCCGGCGATCTCTTTCCGTTCGCGCTCGGACTGCATGATCCGTTTCAGCAGCGCATCGGCGGCTATCGCGTTCTTGTGCAGGTAGATCTCCAGCTCCTTCGCGACAAAATCGCTGACAAAGTTCTTTATCGACGGACCATCCGGGGCCATATTGACGGAGCCCAGTTTGGTCTTTGTCTGTGATTCGAACACCGGTTCCTGCACCCGAAGCGAGACAGCGCCGATTACCGACGCCCGGATGTCGGCCGAATCAAAATCTTTCTTATAAAAATCACGAACAGCCCTGACGATTCCTTCGCGGAAAGCGGCCAGGTGAGTGCCACCCTGGGTAGTGTGCTGGCCGTTTACAAAGGAGTAATACTCTTCGCCGTACTGGTTGCCATGGGTGAGAGCAACTTCAATATCATTTGCTCTGATGTGGATGATGGGATACCGCAAATCATCGGCATCCGTCTTTTGTTTCAGCAGATCCAGAAGTCCGTCCCTGGAGTAGAACTTGCGTCCGTTGTAATTGATCGTGAGGCCCGCATTGAGAAATGCGTAGTTCCACATCAGGTCGTCCAGGTATTCCAGGATGAAGTGGTAATTCTTGAACATGGAGCCATCCGGCTCAAACTCTACCAGCGTGCCGTTCTTCTCGGTGGTCTTTGTCACCCTCGAGTCCGTCACCAGTATTCCTTTCCTGAATTCAGCGACTTTCGCCTGGCCTTCGCGAAAGGCATGAACCTTGAATCGGTTGGACAACGCATTTACCGCTTTTGTACCTACGCCGTTAAGCCCTACCGACTTTTGAAAGGCTCCCGAATCGTATTTTGCGCCTGTATTGATCTTGGATACAACATCGACCACTTTACCAAGGGGAATGCCTCTTCCGTAGTCGCGAATAACCACCTTTGAATCCGTGATCTTCACGTCGATGACCTTTCCATAACCCATCATGTGCTCATCGATGCAATTGTCCATTACCTCCTTGACCAGCACATAGATTCCGTCGTCCTTTGAAGACCCGTCGCCCAGCTTGCCGATATACATGCCCGGGCGCAGCCGGATATGTTCTCTCCAGTCCAATGACTTTATGCTGGCCTCCGTATACTCAAACATGGATGAACCTTTCTCCGCAGCCTTAGCCATAAAAATTAAAGGTTGAGACGATCAAAAAATGCGATAGCGCATTAATAACGTCAATTTTAGATTGATTTACACTATTTCACACACTTGTCTACCTACAAAAATTTATCAAGAGCTGCTTTATAAACTCTTGATAATCAGTAGTTAGTTCATTTGCAGTGAAACTTCAGGATCGGCCTGACACGCGCTTGTATCCCAGGTAAACGGGCCACGCAACGCTCCAGGCAACGAACAGCGCGATGCTGGCGTAGATGATCGGCTCCAGTCGCGTGTAGTTGTATGACTCTCCGCTGTTATAGAGGCTGACGAAACCTATCGCGACTATGAAGAAGATGTTAAACGTGATTACGAGTCCGTAAAACCAGGACTTAAAATCTTCACTCCTCACCATAATGCGGGCAATGATGAACACCAGCACGTTGATGATCGACAAAAAGGCCAGTACAATGTAAAAAAATGTGTCCCGGCTTATCCGTATGCTGGATGCAACCTCTTCGCGCACCACCACCTCCTCCTGCATGGAAGCATAACCGTACAGGAGCGCAACGGTCACCGACATAAGCGACAAAAACCAAATGCTCCTGAAAATCCTGAGAATTACCATAATGCGCGCTCTGGTATAACGTTTTCCCGGCATGCAAAATTGATGATTAATTCCAAAATACAATGGATGAGGAGAGAAATAGGGGAAGTGGGGTTTTTGGGGGTATGGGGGTATAAGGTATTTAGGGAAAGTGTTCGGGTAGGGCAACCTCAAGACCTCAACGCCAACCTGCATGCCCTGAAGATCAGCGCAATGGCAGGCAGGCGCATCAACACATTTTCGTAACTTTGATAGGTATGGATGCAAATCCCATAATCCTGTCGATACCGTTGTTCTTCGTCCTGATCGGGGTGGAATTGCTGGTGGAGCGGTTCACCCGGCAGCGGTTTTACAGGCTTCCTGACGCCATCGCGAACATAGGTTGCGGCATTACGCAGCAACTGTCGGGCTTGTTCCTGAAGTTATTCGGGATCGGCGTATATCAGCTTCTGTTTGAAAGGCTGGCATTCTTTAGTCCCGACAACTCAACCTGGTGGTATTGGGTCAGTCTGTTCCTGCTGGTTGACTTTGCCTATTACTGGGCGCACCGGATGAGCCACGAGATAAACCTGTTCTGGGGAGGTCATGTGGTTCATCATCAGAGTGAGGACTACAACCTCTCCGTTGCCCTGCGACAGAGTTCGTTGCAGGTGGTCTGGACGTTTGCATTTAACCTGCCTATCGCTTTACTGGGTTTCGGAACACTGGACTTTGTTCTTATCTCAGGACTCAATACGTTGTACCAATTCTGGATCCACACCGAGGCCATCAACAAGATGGGATGGTTTGAATACGTATTCAATACGCCATCCCACCACCGGGTTCATCATGGAAGAAATCCGAAATACATCGACAAAAATCACGCAGGCACGCTGATCATCTGGGATAGGCTTTTCGGCACCTTCCAGAGGGAAGAAGAGCGCCCTACGTACGGCATAACGAAACCGTTAAGAAGCTGGAACCCGCTGTGGGCAAACATGAGCCACTATGCCGAAATGGTGCGCGATCTTCGCCGGATCCCCCAGCCGATGGATAAGATCAGGTATG
>DATBVZ010000378.1:0-2860 GCA_036515095.1 Cyclobacteriaceae bacterium
CTTAATCATAATTCATGTTCGTGGCGAGCTAAAAGACCGGCTCGTTCGGGCCACATAAAAAAACTTCAAACTTTTGGTCTGAACGTGACGCACCTGGAGCATAATTAAAGCTCAAAAGAATATAGTCACGTTACTAAATGCTTAGTGCGTGAGTTATGGGCTCTCGCTTCTCAAATTAAAGGTCGAAAATTACTATGCCAAATGCAACCCTTGACTAAATTAAATCACAGGCTACGCTTTTTTGAACAATACGAATGATTTTGGTGATTTGTGAAAAGGAACCACCCGTTAATCAGAAACCCAACGCCAGGGGCAATTCTTGTGGTCATTGGACGGCCGTTTGAACTTCTCAGAGACTTGCAGGTGTTTTTCAAAAATTCAAAGAGTTCTATGTACGTACAACGGTGATAGTGCACAATCCGCTTTGATCGCAAAATTGCAACAGACCGCAAAAAAACAATCCAATCAGGCAAAATGCCTATCGGCTGTAATTGACAGCCTGTCAGGGTCAATTCACAGTTGGGTAACTCCTTTTAGTTGAAAATCCCCCATAGCGCGACTTTGGCTGCATAGCCGGGCAAAAACGCACTATGAACATGAGAACTTTACCGACTTTTTTGGGAATTGTATTGGGAGCCGGCACATTGTGGGCGCAGGGTGTGATCACCGGCAGGGTCGCTGATATAAAAGGGGAGCCCGTGCCCGGCGCCAATGTTTTTTTAGACGGTACTTATGATGGTACTACAACGCTGGCTGATGGTAGTTTTGAATTTGCCACCGAGGAAAGCGGCAAGCAAACACTGGTTGTCAGGTTCATCGGATACAAGGAGTTTAAAAAGGAAGTCGATCTTGATCTGAAGTCCATTACAGTTGAGGCCGTGCTTACCGAAGCGCTCAACCAACTGGAGGCCGTTACCATCACGGCCGGTTCTTTCCAGGCAAGTGATGAATCAAGGAGAACAATTTTCAAAGCAATGGATATTGCGACCACCGCAGGCGCTACTGCTGACATTGCCGGAGCGTTGAATACCTTACCGGGTACACAGAAAGTAGGAGAGAGTGGCCGCCTGTTTGTCCGTGGTGGAGATGGCAATGAGGCCAGGACCTTCATCGATGGTATGGTGGTTATGAATGCGTACAATGCTTCAAGCCCCAAGGCACCCTCGCGTGGTCGCTTTCTTCCTTTTATGTTCAAAGGTACGAGCTTCAGTACAGGAGGATATTCTGCAGAATACGGACAGGCCCTTTCATCAACATTAGTACTGGATTCAAAGGATAAGCCGGAAATGACCCGTACGGACTTCGGGATACTTTCTGTAGGCGCTGATGTAACGCATACCCAGGTATGGGAACGGTCTTCGTTGGCAGGAAAGATTCAATATACTGACATACGTCCGTACTTTGATCTGATCAACCAGGAGGTCGACTGGATCACGCCACCTTCATCGATCGAGAGTAATGCAGTCTTCCGTCACGAAATCGGTAAGAATGGCATGCTTAAAGCATACGGTAATTTTAACCATACGTCATTCTCTCTATATCAACACGATATTGATGATCCCTCAGTCAAATGGCAGTATGACCTCACTAATGACTATGGATATTTCAATACGACTTACCGCACGATTATTAGTGAGAACTGGTCGGTTCGGAGCGGCTTGTCTTATACGAACATGAAAAATGATGTTGTTACGGATGGCGATCCTGTCTTTGAAGCAGAAAGAGGCGCTCACGTAAAGACGGTGGTGGAAGGATCGGTATCCGATCATATTGAATTGAGAACAGGAACCGAAGTCATTGGCCGGAATTATAGTGTGGATGTCCGCAACAATATCAAAGCCTTTGATGAAGTAATTGGTTCATGGTTCGCCGAGAGTGATCTGTACGCGAGCAATAACTTTGTGGCAATGGCAGGAGCGCGTGTAGAATACAATTCGCTTCTTGATCAGTTAAGTGTCGACCCCCGGTTTTCGCTTGCCTGCAAACTTGGGGGGAATGGAAATCTTTCGCTGGCGTATGGCAAATTCCGCCAGTCGCCAGGTAATGAATTATTGCGTGCAGACAATTCGCTTAAGTCTGAAAAGGCCGATCACTACATTGCCAGTTATCAGGTGATTGATAGTAAGCGTACGTTTCGGGCAGAAGTATTTCACAAACGCTATTATGATCTCGTCAAATATGCAAACATTGAAGGAACGCTCCTAAATAATAATGGAAATGGTTATGCAAGAGGGGTCGAATTTTTCTGGCGCGACAACAGCACTTTCAAAAATACTGACTACTGGATATCGTACTCTTTCACGGACTCCGAGCGCGATTTCCTCAACTTTCCCTATATGGCAACACCGGTCTTTGTTTCAAGGCATAACTTTTCTTTTGTATACAAACACTTTTTCCCAAGGCTGAAGACTCAATTTGGGACTACCTATTCATTTGCCAGTGCAAGACCGTATAATGATCCTAACAAAGAAGCTTTCAACAGTGGGAGAACACCATCGTATCATGATGTGAGTCTGAACATTGCCTATTTGCCACGCCCGAACGTGATCCTTTACTTTTCAGCGACCAATCTGCCAGGGCGTGACAACATTTTCGGTTACGAATTCAGCTCACAACCAAATGGTGATGTGTACAACAGAAGGCCCATACGCCAGGCGGCCAGACGTTTCTTGTTTGCTGGAATATTCATCACGTTGTCCAGGGACAAATCCAAAAATCAATTGCCCAGTTTATAAATTGTAAATAGTAAACCCTTATTACTTATGAAAAGTCTATTCATTCTTTTAACGACTACATTCCTGAACCCGGGAACATTCGATGACGCCAAATACATCGAGACCATGAAGAAAACCATCGATGC
>DATBVZ010000379.1:0-7575 GCA_036515095.1 Cyclobacteriaceae bacterium
GCGAAAAAAATGTGGTGACCACTATAAAACCGGTAACTGAAAGCTGTACGCGCAGCACCTCCCAACATAAACACGTAAACACGTAAACACATAAACACCTTCCCCGTTACCAGTCAATCTCCTTGAGCCCTTTCCTCCTAAGGTACTCGTTGGTTTTGCTGAAATGCCGGCAGCCGAAAAAGCCTCGATCGGCGGAGAACGGTGAAGGGTGGGGCGCACTGAGCACGTGGTGCCGTGTGCGATCGATCAATAGTCCTTTTTTTTGTGCGTAAGAACCCCAGAGCAGGAAGATTACGTTTTCCTTTTCGTCCGATAGCGTTTTGATCACCTGATCGGTAAAATTCTCCCATCCTTTATTTTGATGCGAGCCCGGCGAAGACGCCCGTACCGTAAGCGTTGCATTCAAGAGCAGCACACCCTGCTTCGCCCAACGCGTAAGGTCACCGGATACCGGGATTGGTTTTCCCAGATCCTGACTGATCTCCTTAAAGATATTTACGAGCGAAGGTGGCATTCGAATTCCATCCCTCACGGAAAAGCAAAGCCCGTTCGCCTGCCCTGGTCCGTGATATGGATCCTGTCCAATGATCACCACCCGGACCTCATCGAAATCGCAGCAATCAAAGGCCCTGAATATCTCTCCGCCGGGAGGGTAAACCGTTGTGGTGGTGTACTCCTGCCGGACAAAATCCGCAAGCCCCTTGAAGTACCCTTTCTCAAACTCCGGCGCAAGTCTTCCTTTCCAGGTGGATGCGATCCTTACTTCCATTGGCCAGGCAAAATCCGACGAAAAGAGAACGCTCCTTTTTGCATAAAAAACTTCAACCGAATCTAAGTTAAAGGGCAAAAAAAAGAGAATTTCAAGGGAAAGACAATCAAATGAGGGTTAAGATTTTGAAATAAAAAAAAATTGATATTTTTGGTCGTATGGTAACGGGAATTACGCAGGGAATCAAAGTGAGTGTGGAGACGGAATACCAGCCATCGTATTCCAGCCCCAGCCAGTATCATTATGTTTTTACCTACCGGATAACCATCGAGAATCAGAGTGAATACACCATCCAATTGCTTCGCAGGCATTGGTACATTTCCGACGCCGGGTTTTCAAGGCGGGAAGTTGAAGGCGACGGCGTCGTAGGGCAGCAGCCCGTGTTGGAGCCCGGCCAGACCCACCAATATGTTTCAGGCTGCAACCTGAAGTCAGGAATCGGGAAAATGGTGGGCACTTATCTCATGGAACGGATCGTAGACGGACTGAAGGTCAGGGTAGATATACCTGAGTTCACTATGGTGGCTCCCCTCCGGCTGAATTGAGTGTCGGGATTTCACCGATACCGTGCTTTCATTGCGTATTGGCTTAACGCTGTCGGCGAACATTCGCTTCATTCTCCTTTTCTTTTTGAGCTGATGACTCAGGTCATCAACGTGAATCCGGTCCCCAACGACCGGCTGGAATTATTGCGCTCGGAACTGATGACGGCCGGCCGGAAGATACAAGTGAGCGACCGCGGAACCGGTGCCCGGACTCTCCCGGCAGAACGCCGAATCGCAGACATCGCCCGCCGAAGCTTATCTCCGGCCCGATTTTCATGCCTGTACCAACGGCTGATAAATCGCTTCAAATGCAGCGTTATCATCGAGCTGGGTACTTCGCTGGGTATTAACACCATGTACCTCGCACAATCACCCCATGCGAAGGTGTTCACCTTTGAAGGCGCTCCGGCGATTGCTGCGATTGCGCATAAAAACTTCGAAAGGATGGGCATGAAGAATATTACGCTTATTGAAGGAGACATTGCGGAGGCACTACCCTCCTTCGTTTCCAGACAACCCCGCATCGATCTGGCTTTTATGGATGCCAATCACACGAGCGACGCAACGAGGATGTATTTCGGCCAAATCCTGAATGCTTTGCACGACGGCAGCATTGTGATAGTAGACGACATCCACCTGTCGGAGGAAATGGAAAACGCGTGGGTATGGGTCAGGGATCAGGAGCGGGTCAGCGTGACGCTTGACCTGTACCGCTGTGGAATTGTGTTTTTTACTCCTTTACTTGACAAACAGCACGTTGTCCTGAAGGCATAAGGATTGAATAACCAAACATAATACCCTAATTTAGCGGCGAATCTATACTACTATGAGCGAACCGATTTCACCGTCAAACATTCCGGAACCCCGGAAGAAGAATAACAAGACTGCCTTCATCATAACTGCAATGGCTATTGTGATCATTTTTCAGGGAGTCAAAATTTATCTTGACTCACAGGAAAAGTCTGATCTTCGGGTGGAAAATACGACCATCGAAAAGGAATATGCCACCACGTTGCAGCGGCTTGAAGAACTCAGCTCAGAACTGGATGAGCGCATACAGGAGATCGAAAGACTCGGTGGTGATGCCACTGACCTGCAGACTGCCAAAGAGGAGATCGAGGTGGAGTTGAGGAGGCAGCAACGCGCAAACGGACTAGTGATCAAGGAACTGAAAGACCGGGTTGAAGGATATGAACAATTGCTGAAAAACAAGGATGAGGAAATCGCCAAACTTCAATCGGTAAACGAGGAACTGCTCACGGAGAACGTAAGCCTTAAAACGGAAAAGAATCAACTGGGGGATTCCATCAACCGGTTGAGCCAGACCAAGGATGAATTGCAATCGAAAGTTACCATCGCCTCTCAGCTCAAAGTCGAGAATTTCAGGATAGTCGCCGTGAATGAACGGGGCAGAGAGCGGGAATCCCCCTTCCGAAGCCGTCAGGTGGGTCAGCTGAAGGTTGAGTTCAATATCGCGGAAAATGACGTTGCGCCCATAGAGGGCAAGAAGATCATGATCAGGATTGTAGATCAGGATGGCCAGGTGATTTTTGACGTGGCCAGAGGATCAGGTACTTTCATCTACAACGGTAAGGAGGAATTCTATACGGCCAGTCAGGATATCCTGTTCGATAACTCAGGGCAAAAGCTCACTTACCTCTATGACAAAGGCTCCGACTACGCCAGCGGAACCTATGACCTGGAGGTCTATACCGATAATTACCTGATGGGGAAAGGGCAGTTTGCGGTGAAATAAGGGGTGTAGAAGGTATAAGGTATAAGGTATAAGGGTATATGGGTATATGGGTATTGCGTATTTGCGGTATGAAGCCCAGAAGTAATTAATAATCAACAACTTATATCAGGAACCCCCTATATACCTATAAACTTATATACCTACACACACCCCGCATTTTCTTATTTCCCCATTTCCCCCTACATTTGCCCCTCAAAATTTTAACTAACACCAATACATGAAAAATTACGAGACGGTATTCATTTTAAATCCCGTTTTGTCTGAAGATCAGATGAAGGATGCTGTCGATAAATTCGTGGGTGTGTTGAAGAAATCCAATGCCGAGGTCGTCAACCTGGAGCATTGGGGTCTGAAAAAACTGGCCTATCCCATCCAGCACAAATCGACCGGTTTCTACAACTTCATCGAATTTAAGGCAGAATCAACGGTAGTAGATGCGCTGGAAACAGAATACAGGCGCGATGAGTCGGTAATGAGGTACCTGACTACGGTTTTGGACAAGCACGCGATAGCCTACAACGAGCGCAGGCGCAAAGGCGAGTTCAACAAAAACAAGGAAGGCAAGAAAACCAAAAAAGCTGAGGAGGAGCCCGCACGATGACATTAATGAACGAACCTATTAAGCGGGCGGAAATCAGGCCCAAATACTGCCGCTTTAAGAAAAATGGGATTAAATACATTGACTATAAGGATCCTGATTTTCTTTTGAAATTCATCAATGAGCAAGGCAAGATCCTGCCCAGACGGCTCACCGGCACCAGCCTGAAATTTCAGAAGAAAGTTGCGCAGGCCGTCAAGCGCGCGCGACATATGGCTCTGCTCCCCTACACGGGCGATTCCTTAAAGTAGATCCGCAAACCTTAATGTTGAGAAGAACATGGAAGTAATTTTGAAACAAGACGTTCAGGGGCTCGGTTACAAGAATGATGTCATCAAAGTGAGGGCTGGCTACGGAAGGAACTATCTCATTCCAAACGGACTTGCACTACTGGCGAACCACTCCAATAAACGAATGATGGCAGAGAATGTCCGTCAGGCTGCCCATAAAGCGGAGCGGTTAAAACAGGATGCAGAGTCACTGGCAGCGAAGATCGGCGATCTGACCATCGACATGGGAACAAAGGCCGGAGAATCCGGTAAGATATTCGGGGCTATAACTGCATTGCAGGTGGCCGACATCCTGAAGTCAAAGGGATTCGATATCGACCGACGCAAAATCATCTTCAGGGAAAGTCCCAAGGAATTAGGTACCTATACCATAACCCTCGACCTTCACAAGGAAGTAAAACACGAGATTAAGATCAACGTGATCGCTGAATAATCTCCCCGCTAAAGAATCTGTTGCAAACACCCTGGTTGACCCGGGGTGTTTTTTTGTTTCAAGCGTTTGCAGGAAAAAGAACTTGCGATGTGCTGAAAATTAGTTGTCCGATGTCGTACTTTAGGAATCCACATAAATCCGCTGAATGCTATGGCGATGACGGAACTCTTTGAAAAGTACGATACCCCTGCACGAACCTGGGATGAAATGTACGATGCGCGGGAGGTCCGCGAGCCCTATCACGGAATTTATGAGTTCCTCCGCACTATCTCCCGTGAAGAACTGGGGCACCAGGAAGAACTGGCCAGGCGCCTGTTCATGAGTCAGGGGATTACGTTCACGGTGTACTCCAGCGGAGAGGGTATTGAAAAGATCTTCCCTTTTGATATCATTCCCCGGATTATCACGGCCAGGGACTGGCAGCATATCGAGTCAGGAATAAAACAGCGACTCAAGGCGCTGAATTTGTTTTTGAAGGACGTTTACTCCAACCAGTTCATCCTAAAAGACAATATTGTTCCCTTCGAAGTGATCTACTCCTGCCCGCACTACCTGAGGGAAATGCAAAACGTGCCGGTGCCCCATGATATCTATATCCATATCGCCGGTATCGATCTTATCCGCGATGCCGACGGCACACTGTACGTGCTGGAAGACAACCTCCGAACACCTTCGGGGGTATCCTATATGATTGAGAACAGGGAGGTTACCAAACGAATATTCCCGGCCCTCATTCCGCAGAACAAGGTACGCCCCGTAACGCTATACCCGCACCTGCTTCTGAAGAATCTGATGGCATTATCACCCCGCCCCATCGCAAATCCTTCCGTGGTATTGCTGACACCGGGCATGTACAACTCTGCCTATTTCGAACACACAACGCTGGCCAGGTTGATGGGGATCGAATTGGTTGAAGGAAGTGACCTGGTGGTGGACAACCACCATGTTTTCACAAAGACCACGGCCGGATTGCAGCCGGTCGATGTCATATACCGACGCGTAGATGATAATTTTCTGGATCCCCTGGTCTTCAATCCGGATAGTGTACTGGGCGTGTCTGGTATACTTTCTGCCTACAGGAAAGGAAATGTTGCCATCGTCAATTCCCCCGGCAATGGCGTAGCCGACGATAAGGCGATTTATACCTATGTGCCGGAGATGATCCGTTATTACCTCAACGAAGAGCCCATCCTGAAAAACGTCCCAACGTATCAGCTTACAAATGCCGATGAACTGGAATATGTGTTTCAGAACATTGACCGGATGGTGATCAAGCGAACCAATGAATCGGGCGGATACGGCATGCTGATGGGACATGTTGCTTCTGAAAGTGAGATCATAGAGTACAAGGCAAGAATTCGTGAAGACCCGCGCCAGTTCATTGCCCAGCCTATAATAAGCCTCTCTACCAGCCCATGCTATATCGATGGCAGGATTCAGCCGCGCAGGGTGGATCTCAGGCCCTTCGCGCTGACCGGACCCGAGGGCATCGAGATCGTTCCGGGGGGTCTGACCCGCGTGGCCCTGCGCGAGGGATCGCTGGTTGTAAATTCTTCACAGGGCGGCGGCAGTAAGGATACATGGGTTTTGTCGCACTGAAAAAATGAATCGATGGGCATGAACGAATTTAAAAGTGACTCAACATGCTAAGCCGGGTAGCCGATTCCCTTTACTGGATGTCCCGTTACATGGAACGAACCGACTGCATGCTCCGGATGCTTAAGGTCAACTACGCCTCTTCCCAGGACGTAGTACAAGACTTCACCTGGAACAGCATCATCCGGATATTCACCTACCTTAAAGACGATGAAGTGGATGAACTGGCAAAGAGCAGCCGGGATGTACTCAGTTACATTATCACAAGCAGGGAAAACCACAACTCGGTGTACAACAACATTGTCAAAGCCCGGGAAAACGCGCGATCCGTACAGGACAACGTCACCGTTGAACTCTGGCAATGCCTCAACGACTTCTACCACCTGATCCGCGAGCCCCGTATTGAACACTCCCTCCGGGAAGGTGATCCGGTAAGCGTGCTCGATACACTCATCAGGCACGGGATGCTATATTACGGCATCGTCGAATACACGATGTTCCGGGGCGTAGGGCTTTCTTTTATGAACCTGGGAAAATACCTGGAACGATCCCTTCAGTCGACCGATATCCTTGATATCAAATTCAGTGACCTCTCTTATGACCTGGATAAACCTGCCGACACGGCCTACTGGAAATACCTGCTCCTGTCCATATCCGGCTATGCGCTGTATTTGAAGAGTTACCGCTCGGGTTTCGAAGCCCGAAACGTAATTGATCAGATTCTCTTCAATGTAAGCTTTCCGCGGTCACTTGCGTACTCGATGTCGCTGCTGCAGCGGAACTTCGAACGGCTGAGATCCAGCAGCAACGAGCAAAGTTTCGAGCATATCCAGTTTATGATCGGTAAGCTGTACAGCCGGGTAAAGTACTCCAATGTGCATTCGATTACGACCATAGGCTTGCACCAGTACCTGAAGGAAGTCCACGACGAACTGCATGCCGTCGGTCAATCCCTCAACAAACATTATTTTGCCTACAGTTAAAGACATCGTATGCCCAGATTCAGGATCAACCATATTACCCGTTACACCTACGAGGAGCCTATACGAGACAGCGCGAACCGGATCATGCTGTACCCCGTGAAAGATGACTTCCAGGAACTTGTTCGCCATAACCTCATAATTTCCGGAAACCCTTCCGTAGCCGTCTTTACCGACTACTTCGGGAATGAAGTCGGCACGTTCACCCACCCCCATCCGCATCGCGAGTTGGTGATCGATTCGAGTATGGAACTCATAACAAAACCGAGACCGGCAATGGATGACAGCATGGCAGCAGAAGAACAATGGAAAATCCTGGACCGCCTGGGGCGCCAGTTTCAATTCATTGATTTCCTGAGATTGGAGCCATTCGCCGCGCTGGGTGAGTTGGAGCAGGTTATCCGGCAGGAACGAGGCCCCCGCACAACACCTTTGTCAGTTGCGTCGGATTTCTCAGCCTACATAAATAAGAATTTCAGGTATCAGAAGGGTATCACTACCGTTGAGAGCACCCCGGACGAGATCTGGAATCTTCGGTCGGGTGTTTGCCAGGATTTTGCGCATATTCTTCTCTGTATGCTTCGTCTCGTGCGCGTGCCTGGCAGATA
>DATBVZ010000380.1:0-8896 GCA_036515095.1 Cyclobacteriaceae bacterium
CGACTCCCGAATGGTTGAGCGCAAAAAATACGGGAAGCGGAAAGCAAGAAGGAGATTTCAGTTTAGCAAGCGTTAATGGTAATAGAAAAGTATATTTAATGGCAGAAAAACTTACCTATCAGCAATTATTGGATGCCGGTGTTCATTTTGGCCACCTTACGAGGAAATGGAATCCCAAAATGGCCGAATACATCTTTATGGAAAATAACGGTATCCACCTGATTGACCTCAATAAAACCCTGTCATGTCTTGAGGAAGCCTCCTACTCATTAAAGAATATTGTGCGTTCGGGCCGTAAGATCATGTTCGTGGCCACCAAAAAACAAGCAAAGGACGTTGTGAATGAAGAGGCGAAACGACTCAACATGCCCTATGTGACGGAACGCTGGCTGGGTGGAATGCTTACGAACTTTGCCACCATTCGGAAGTCACTGAAAAAACTGGCGCAGATCGAGAAGCTGATGAAAGACGAAGCTTTTCTGAACCTTGCAAAACGGGAACGGCTGATGGTCATGCGCGAAAAGGCCAAGCTGGAGAAACTCCTTGGCGGTATCGCCGATCTCAACCGGCTTCCGGCAGCGTTGTTCGTGATCGATGTGAAACGCGAGCATATCGCCGTTACAGAAGCGCAGAAGCTGAATATCCCGGTATTCGCGATGGTGGATACCAACTCTGACCCCGATGGCGTGGATTTTCCCATACCGGCCAACGATGATGCATTCAAATCCATTAATATCATCACCCGGCATATCGGAAACGTAATCGAAGAAGGACTGATGGAACGCAAACGCGACAAGGAGGATGCAGCCTTGAAGAAGGAGGAGGACGAGAAGCGGAAAATCGACGAGAAGGAGGCCATCGAGGAATCCAAGTAAGATTATTGAGCTGATGTATCGGGTCAATGTCAACCGCCCGGCGATCAGGAAGTGAATAAAAACGCTAAACTGAACATCGGTCAAAAGCCGGTGTTTAGTTTTTTATGGACCCCTGTACGGGTCCGGCAAACCCTAACGTATTTGATAACTGTAAACGCAAAATTTGGTATGGCTATTTCAGCACAAGATGTAAACAAACTCAGGCAAATGACCGGGGCAGGGATGATGGATTGCAAGAAGGCACTCACCGAAGCGGACGGCGACTTTGAAAAGGCAATTGAAATTCTCCGGAAAAAGGGTCAGAAGGTCTCCGCCTCCCGCTCGGACAAGGAAGCAAAAGAAGGAGCCGTGTTTGTGCAAACCGGTAACGACAACAGGGAGGCAGTTCTTGTAGCGCTCAACTGCGAAACAGACTTTGTTGCCAAGAATGAGGCCTTTCAGAGTCTCGGTAACCTGATCGCCAGTACGGCTTTTGAACACAAGCCGGCCGACCGCGGCGCGCTGCTGAAGATCAGGGCCGGCGACCTCACGCTGGAGGAGCGTATCAGTGAACTGGTGGGAAAGATCGGAGAGAAGATAGAAATAAGTGAGTACGTCTATATGGCAGGCGAAAAGGTCGTGCCCTACATTCACGCCGGCAATAAATTAGGGGTGCTCGTGGCGCTCAAGGGCGTCAACGGCAAAGACGTTACCGACGCCGGCAAAGATGTCGGCATGCAGATTGCCGCAATGAACCCCGTGGCTGTGGATGAAGGCGCGGTGGACAAGGGTGTAATTGAAAAGGAATTGGAGATTGCGAAGGCCCAGATACTTGCGGAAGGCAAACCTGCCAACATGGTTGATAAGATCGCACAGGGAAAATTGCAGAAATTCTTCAAGGAGAGTACGTTGCTCCACCAGGCATTCGTGAAGGACAGTTCCAAAACCGTGGCCCAATACCTTGAAGGCGTATCGAAGGGATTAACGGTGTCCGAATTCAAAAGGGTTTCTATCGGTTAAGCGTTCAGCAGCTTTAACCAGGAGTTCGGCGGACGGGAACAGTTTCCGGACAGCCGGCAACGGCAGGCCGGAGACTGTTGTTCATTGAGGAGTTTCCTTTTTCCTGAAGGCCGCTTCAAACGCCTCCTTCAAGTGCTCTCCGGCCCGCTTGAGGCTTTCCTCAACCTCCTTCCAGCGCTCCTTGTTCTTCGATTCCTTCTTGATCTTTTCCGCAGAAACCTTCAATTCCTCGAATTTTTCCTGGAATTCCTTCTGCAGCCGCTCCCCGGCTTCATCAAACTCCTCCAGGAAGTCATCCACTCGCTTGCCGAAATTCCGGAACAGGTTCTCCGCCCTTCCTTCATCGTTGTCTTTCATGGGTAATGGTTTTATTTAACTGGTTTATGTGACATTACGATAAACAGGCGCGGGAAGGTTTTAGTTTTCGGCGGGTTGCTTTCAAATCCCGGCAATTCCTGTTTTATTTAGGACATTAATTAACAAATTAACGCAATCTGTTTTGAAGGCAAAACTCTTACTCGTGGTATTTCTGTTGTCGCTGGCCACCGGTTGTGCATCCCATAATAAGAACAAGAAACTTAAACCGGGGAAACCCATTCCCTGTCCGCAAAAAGATTGCTGATGAATTTCCGTAAGATCATTATTGCACTTGACGGGTATTCGGGATGCGGGAAAAGTACCACTGCGCGAAAGGTGTCAGCTGTACTGGGGTATCGGTACATAGACTCGGGCGCGATGTACAGGGCCGTCACCCTGTACTTTCTTGACCATCACGTCGCCGTATCAAACCCGAAGGAAATCACGCGCGCATTGTCGGACATTGCGATCTCGTTCAAGGTCAATTCAAAGAACGAGTCCGAGGTCTTCCTAAACGGATTGAACGTAGCGCGTGAGATCAGGGGAATGCGCATATCGGACAACGTAAGCCAGGTAAGTGCACTGGTGGAGGTACGTTCGGCGATGATCGCCCAGCAACGCAAGTTGGGCAAAGACAAGGGCATTGTGATGGACGGTCGTGATATCGGAACGGTTGTGTTCCCTGACGCGGAATTGAAGGTGTTCATGACCGCAGATATCATGATCCGTGCTTACCGCCGTCAGCAGGAACTTCTTGCAGAGGATAAATTGGTTAACCTTGATGATGTAGTAGCCAACATCCGGAAACGGGATGCGCTGGATACAACACGCGCAGTTGGTCCGCTGCGCAAAGCCGGCGATGCAGTGGTCATAGACACTACAAATATTACCATAGAAGAACAGGTTGAAGAAGTGCTGCGGCTTGCGCTCTCAAGGCTTGTTCACAACACACAAAATATTGATTTGACTGCCTGAAACCGGATTTTTCTACCCTCCATTTAAAGTCACACGAATCTTCCCGTATATCAAAAAATTGCTATTTTTGCCACGTTCTTCACAAATTCATGGCCAGGTAACGCATGGGCAAACTAATCCGACTAAGGAAGGGCTTTGATATTAATCTGGCCGGCAAGGCGGCCCTCACACTTACAACAGCAGAACAACCTGAACTATTTGCGATCAAGCCTCCTGATTTTCAGGGTGTGCTCATGCCGAGGGTATTGGTCAGGGAAGGTGATGTGGTCATGGCAGGTTCTCCGCTCTTCAGGGACAAGCAACATGAAAACATATTGTTCACCGCACCGGTAAGCGGTGAGGTAGTCGAAATCAGACGGGGTGAAAAAAGAAAATTGCTGGAAGTCAGAATCCTCCCCGACCGGTCGATTGAGTACGTCGGGTTCAGGAAGTACACAGCTTCGGATCTCGGCGAACTGAACAGAGAAACTGCGCAGGAACAACTTCTGCAGAGCGGGGTCTGGGTAAACATTGTTCAACGTCCGTTCGGGGTCGTGGCTGATCCCGGGGAAACGCCAAAAGCAATTTTCATCAGTGCATTTGATTCTCATCCCCTCGCACCCGATTATGACTTCCTGTTTAAGGGACAGGAACAATTTTTTCAGGCTGGTCTGGATGTGCTGAAAAAATTTACTCCAGGAAGCATCCATCTTAACGTTCAGGCAGAGGCTGCGTTGTCACCCGTCTTCAGCCAGGCGAAAGGGGTGGAACTGAACGAATTTTCAGGACTCCATCCCGTCGGCTGTGTTGGTGTACAGATTCATCATCTCGATCCGATCAACCGCGGCGAGGTAGTGTGGACCATTAACCCATACGGCGTTATCCAGATCGGGAAGTTGTTCCTTAACGGCGTTTACGATGCTTCCCGTGTCATTGCTCTTGTGGGCTCTGAGGTGAAAAAGCCTCAGTACTACCAGACGTATACCGGAGCGAGTATTAAGAAATTAATAGCGAACAACCTGAGCTCGGATCATGTGCGATGCATCTCGGGGAACGTACTTACCGGCACCCGTATTGAAAAGGACGGTTTCGCAGGATTCTTTGATCATATGATAACCGTGATACCGGAAGGCGATTATTACGAATTCATGGGTTGGATTTCGCACACGCCGGGGAAGCTCAGCTTTCAACGGGCCTGGGGGTTGCTCTCCTTTTTAAATCGCGGCCGGGAATACGTTCTCGATTCGAACACGCACGGCGAACCGCGCGCATTTGTTCAGACGGGGATCTTTGAGAAAGTAACCCCAATGGATATTTTGCCTACTTACCTGGTGAAGTCGATCATTGCGGAAGATTTTGATGAGATGGAGGCCCTCGGGATCTACGAAGTGATCGAAGAGGATCTGGCACTTTGTGATTTTGTTGACGTCTCCAAGCACGATATTCAGGGCATCATTCGGGAGGGAATTGAACTCATAAGGAACAGCTAATTCAGTTTATGAATTTCTTACGCAAGCAACTTGATAACGTCAGACATAACTTCGAAAGAGGAGGAAAGTACAACAAGTTCTTCTACATATTCGAAGGCTTCGAGACGTTCCTGTTTGCTCCCAATTCCGTAGCGCCTGCGAAGGGCGCGCAGGTCCGCGATGCCATTGACATGAAGCGTTTGATGATCACCGTGGTCATTTCCATGATCCCGTGCCTCCTCTTCGGGATATACAATGTAGGATATCAGCATTTTTTGGCCACCGGTGTTGAAGCAACGTTCGGAGAAAAGATCTGGGTAGGGATCGTACAGGTAGTACCCGTGATCGTGGTTTCCTATGCTGTCGGCCTGGGAATTGAATTTGCTTTTACCGTCTTCAGAAGACATCCCATCAACGAAGGTTTCCTGGTGACCGGGATGTTGATCCCGCTGGTCATGCCGCCCGATATACCGTTGTGGCAGGTAGCGTTGGCTACCGCCTTCGCTGTGATCATCGGCAAAGAAGCGTTTGGCGGCACGGGTATGAATGTGTTGAATGTGGCACTGACAGCCCGCGCGTTTCTGTACTTTGCCTATCCTGCCGAGATGTCCGGTAATGTATGGACGTATTTGCCCGAAAATACGGAAGTGGTTGCCGGTTACTCCGGAGCCACACCGTTGGCAATCAGTTATGAAGCTTTGGTAAGCGCAAAGCAGGCGATCACCGCCGCCGCCGAAGCAGCCCAGCTTGCCGCCGAAGATCCTACATCGGTCAATCAATTGGCTGCGGAGCACGCTCAGCATTTGGCTGATTCCCTGAATAATGGCCACCTGGTTTTGGATGTCCTCGCTAATTCCTGGCACGAGGGCCTGTATGATCTCCCTAACATGTTCTTCGGCCTCATTCCGGGCTCAGTCGGGGAAACTTCGACGTTGATGTGCCTGATTGGCGGATTGATCCTCGTAGCGACCGGGGTAGGTAGCTGGAAGATCATGTCCAGTGTCTTTGCGGGCACCTACGTTACCGCTTATCTGCTAAACCTTGTCGGAGGAAATGAATACCTGCTCATGCCACCGCATTATCACCTGGTTTTCGGGGGACTGGCCTTTGGGGCGGTCTTTATGGCCACTGATCCGGTTACTGCTACGCAAACGGAACCGGGAAAGTGGATTTATGGTTTCCTTATCGGGTTTTTGACGATATTGATTCGTGCATTTAACCCGGCTTATCCGGAGGGGGTTATGCTGGCGATACTGTTGATGAACGTTTTTGCGCCCCTGATTGATTATTATGTAGTACAAGCCAACAAAAAGAGAAGATTACGTCGTGCAACAATCTAACAGGTATATCATTGGTTTTATCCTTGTACTCTGTGTTCTTATTGGAGGACTTCTTGCCGGTGCTTCCCGCGTCTTAGGACCCGCCCAGCAGAAATCCATCGAGCTGGAAACCAAAACCCAGATATTGGCCGCTGTAAGGAGCCTGGTCGATGTTCCCCGAGGAGCTGACGTACTGGCTATTTATGACCAGCGGATCGCTTCGCTAGTAGTCAACTATGATGGTGAAGAAGTGCCCCGGGATTCCAAAGGCAAATCCGTAGTAGCGGAAGAGGTGAATATTGCCGGGAATTACAAACTTCCTCCGCAGGAGCGCTTGTATCCCGTGTTCCGCCTGGTGGATGAAAATGATGAGTCTAAGGTAGAGGCATATATCCTGCCCGTATATGGCAACGGACTGTGGGATAAGATTTGGGGATATGTTGCACTGGATGCCAGCCTTGAAATCATTACGGGGACGTCGTTCGATCATAAAGCGGAGACGCCCGGTCTCGGGCAACGCATTGCCACGCATGAGATCCAGGAACGCTTTATTGGCAAGAAGATCTTTGATGAAAATGGTAAGTTGGTTTCCGTGATGATGATGAAGGGCGAACACGGCGGAGGACAGAGCAGTATCGATTACTATAAAGAAGACCCGCACAGGGTTGACGGCATGTCGGGGGCAACCCTCACCGGAAACGGAGTTAACGCAATGATGAAATCGTATTTGCTGGGATATCGAAATTATTTCAAGAAATTGATGGCTTCCGCAAAGTCGGTTGCCGCCACGCAATAAAAAAACAACAACTACTATGGCAGATGCAGCAGCGGACAAGACAGTTCAACCGGTTGTACGGAAACCGGCTGAGCCACTCTTATCGAAGCGCAGAAAACGGATTGTGTCAGATCCCCTCAACGAAGATAACCCGATCACTGTGCAGGTGCTTGGGATTTGTTCGGCATTGGCCGTAACGGTGAAGATGGAGCCTACGCTTATCATGGGAATATCCGTCATCGCTGTTATTTCGCTTGCTAACCTGGTGATCTCACTGATCCGGAACTTTGTTCCGAACCGGGTACGGATCATTGTTCAGCTTTCTGTCGCCGCCACGCTGGTGACGCTGGTTGCAGAAGTTCTTAAGGCATACAACTATCCGATGTATAAAGTGCTGGGAGCATTTGTGGGACTGATCATCACCAATTGCATTTTGATGGGCCGGCTCGAGGCGTTTGCCATGGGTAATAAGCCTTATGATTCAGTGCTCGACGGTCTGGGAAATGGAATGGGCTATGCCTGGATACTGCTGACTGTAGCCTTGTTCCGGGAACTCCTGGGGTCTGGTTCAGTATTTAATTTCCCGGTGTTCAGGGAAATCGGTGTTGCGTACACCAACAATTCGGTGATGGTCGATTCGATCGGCGCGTTCATGGTTTTGGGATTGATCATCTGGGTACAGCGCACCCGAACGGGATATGTTGAAAGTCACTAAAACGGTCAGGAATTATGGAACTGGTTAATATTGGAATAAAATCAATCTTCATCGAGAACATGATCTTTGCCTATTTTTTGGGCATGTGTTCATTCCTTGCCGTCTCGAAGAAAGTATCAACAGCGGTTGGCCTGGGTGCGGCCGTGATCTTTGTAAACGGAATTACCGTGCCGGCGAACTGGCTTATTCAGGAAAAGTTGCTCAAGGAAGGAGCGCTGGCATGGTTGGGCCCTTCGTTTGAATCCATCAATCTGGAATTTCTTCAGTTCATTATGTTCATCTGTACGATCGCTGCAATCGTACAACTGGTGGAAATGGTAATCGAAAGAGCATCCCCGGCGCTGTACTCAACACTGGGCATTTTCCTTCCACTGATCGCGGTAAACTGCGCTATCCTTGGTTCATCCCTGTTCATGATCCAACGCGACTATACGCTGGCGGAGGCCACCGTGTTCGGCGTGGGCAGCGGCATCGGGTGGCTATTGGCGATCACGGCCCTGGCTGCTATCCGCGAGAAGATGAAGTATTCCAATGTGCCTGCTCCCCTGAAGGGTCTGGGAATAACCATGTTCATAACCGGATTGATGGCGTTTGCCTTTAAATCGTTTATCGGCATAGCCCTGTAAAGCCTTGAATAAAGAATTTTATTGAGGCTTCCGGGTAAATCCCCGGGAGCCTTTTTAGTTTTGGTGCAATGGAAGCAATGCTGAGAAGAATTTTGCGCTATTTTTTTAGCGGAACCTTGTTTATTGTTCCGCTCGTGGCCACCATTTATTTTTTCTTTGAATCTTTCCAATGGTTGGACGGCCTCCTGAATCTTCCGTATCCGGGCGTCGGGTTTGCTATCATCGTCGGGATCGTCACGGCTTTCGGCTACCTCACTACGCATTATGCCTTCAGAACAATGACAGACCTGCTTGATCAGGGTATTAACAAGATCCCGCTGGTTAAACTTATTTACTCCTCGCTCCGGGACCTGATCGGCGCTTTCGTTGGTGAGAAGCGCAAATTCGATAAGCCGGTGCTGGTGGAGATCAACCGGGAGAATAAACTATATCAGATTGGATTTATTACCCAGTCCGACCTTTCGGAGCTTGGACTGAAGGATATGGTATCCGTCTACCTTCCGCACTCCCTGGCAATATCGGGCATCCATTACGTCGTCTCTAAGGAAAGGATTACTCCGCTTCATGTTTCCGGGACGGTCGCCATGAAGTACATCGTATCCGGCGGTGTGTCGGGCCTCAGGAAAAATTTACCAGCTGTTCATGACCTCCCGGAGAAAAGCAATTAAAATCATAATGCAGGGAGGGGTCACCCTTCCGCTTCTGTCGCTCGCCGACAGGGGCTCCGCAGGCCGGACATCGCCCCGGCCCATTTCCGGATTCTGCAAGAGGCTGAAGCCCGTGGGAAGAATACTCGAAATGAAGGAC
>DATBVZ010000381.1:0-6509 GCA_036515095.1 Cyclobacteriaceae bacterium
TGCATCCGCCGGCCGGTCACCGCCGATCCATGAATATACCTTTATGGAATCGCGCGCCTTGCCGCCAAGGAGTTGGTGTATCGGAGCCCGGTAGAATTTTCCCTTGATATCCCAAAGCGCCTGATCGATACCGGATATCGCACTCATCAGTATGGGCCCTCCGCGATAGAATCCGCCGCGGTACATTACATTCCAGTGATCCTCGATGTTCATGGGATCCTTCCCGATAAGGAATTCCATCAGTTCTTCCACCGCTCCCTTTACCGTGGCCGCCTTACCTTCAATAACAGGTTCGCCCCAGCCCACAATGCCGTCGTCTGTTTCAATCTTCAGGAACAACCAGCGCGGCGGGACCTGGAATAGTTCGTATCGGGAAATTTTCATTAGCGTAATGTTAAATACAGGTTGGTACGTATCATGGATTAACGGCCCTGACAAAGCTGGCCGCAGTCGCAGTAATTTGCCGGAGGTACGCATCGGTGACCGGCAATTTCGAATTCACAAGCGCCGTCCCGATGCCAAAGGCAACACCTCCAGCCTGCTGATAGGCTTTAATATTGTCGGGTTGTATACCACCGGTGGGCATCAGCGGAATATGGGGCAGCGGGCCACGAATATCTCTGATGTAGGCGGGGCCAGCAGATGCGGGAAAGACCTTTACGATATCCGCGCCGAGGCGGTAGGCTTTCAGTATCTCCGTTGGGGTCAGCGCCCCCGGGATACTGACGATGCCTGCCTCTTTTGTATGGCGTATCGTTTCTTCGTCCAGTGTCGGGGATATGATGAATTGTGCCCCTGCGGCTATGGCCGACCGCGCAGCGCCGGCATCCAGCACCGTGCCCGCGCCGATAAGCATCCGGTCACCCATTGCCGCTTTTATCTCTTCAATCACCTTAAGCGCGTTTGGAGAATTCATGGTAACCTCAACGTTAGTGACCTCGCCCTCATACAAAGCCCTTACGATGGCAAGTACGTTGCCTGGATCAGCGCCGCGTAGGATGGCTACGATTTTGGTTCGCAGTAGCTGCGATAATACTTCACTTTCCATTTCGTTTCGTTTGTGGACCGGCTCAGGCTTTCCGGACTAAATATATTTATTGTTGGGTTACGAATGTACACCCGGATATGCCAAAGAACATAAAATCGCGGGCGGCTGCGCGCGGGACTGCATTTATGCGATTTCAGCGGACTCCAAGTAGGCCGGAACCGGGCGATTTCGTTACCTTGCCCGCCAGAAGCGTGGATTATGGAAAACAACAAAGACCTGAGACTTGCCGTATTGATTGACGCGGATAACATTCCCTATGCGAACGTTAAGGCAATGCTGGAAGAGATCGCCAAATACGGTACGCCAACGTTCAAGCGCATATACGGCGATTGGACAAAGCCCACGCTGACCGGGTGGAAAGGCGTGTTGCTGGAAACCGCGATCACACCCGTTCAGCAGTACAGCTACACCTCCGGCAAAAACGCCACCGATTCCGCCATGATCATTGATGCCATGGACATCCTTTATACCGGAAAGGTTGAAGGATTCTGCATTGTATCCAGCGACAGCGATTTCACCCGGCTTGCAACCCGCCTGAGGGAGGCCGGTATGCGTGTCATAGGGATCGGCGAAAAGAAAACGCCGGATGCGTTCATTGCCGCCTGCGACAAATTCGTCTATATCGAAATCCTGAATGAGGGTGATGAGCCTGTGGGTGAAAAAGGGAAACATGCCCCGAAAGAAAAACACAAGGGCGCGTTGCAGAAGGTGGGCAGGGGAACTATCAAACTCATTTCTTCATCCATAAGCGATCTTTCCGATGAGTCGGGCTGGGCGTTTTTGGGTGATGTCGGGAACCTGATCATCAAGAAACAACCCAACTTCGATCCCCGCAATTACGGATTTCGGAACCTGACAGCCCTGATGCGAAGTCTTCAGATCATTGAGATCGATGAACGGGGCACGGATAACCGGAGGAACCGGCTTATCTATGTAAAGTTGAAGGGTTGACTGACCTGCCTGCCTCGCGCCGGCCTTCTGCAGGGCAGGCAGGTTGAAGGTTGAAGAACGTGAGTCGGCATTCAGGCTGGTCTTTGCATCAGCGTGATAATAAGCTTGCGCGAATACATCCATTAAGGTTAAACTGGGATAAGTGGATCAGGCTTTTTAATTTGCACCCGGCATTCCGATCGCAACAGTTTGCGTACGCTTACTTATGACCCATTCTCCAGCCGACGAACGAATTCTATCCATTGACATTGGAGGCTCTCGAATCAAGGCTACGGTTTTGGACCCTGCAGGCAGGATGACGATCGAATACCAGAAGATCGAAACCCCTCTTTCCGGCAATCCTCCCGACCTCATCGCGGCGATCAAAACGCTGACCAGGGATTTTCCGCATTTCGACAAGGTGTCCGTCGGGTTTCCGGGGTATGTGCGGAGCGGTATTGTTTACACGGCTCCCAATCTCGACGGCAAAAAATGGCAGGGTGTTTTTCTAAGTCAGATCCTGGCGAACGAACTGGGGAAACCTGTGCGCCTGGTAAACGATGCCGACATGCAGGGTCTGGGCGTCATCCGCGGCACCGGATTGGAAATGGTCGTCACGTTGGGAACGGGCTTCGGCACCGCCCTGTTCATGGATGGCAACCTGTTGCCCAGCCTGGAGCTGGCTCATCATCCCATAACGAAGAAAAAGACCTATGACGAATATATCGGCAACCAGGCATTCACGGAAGTTGGAGAAGAAAGATGGAATAAACGCCTGAAGAAGATCATTGACATTCTGAAGCGGGTATTCAATTACGACCACCTGTACCTGGGCGGTGGTAATTCCAGGAAGATCAATTTTACGCTGGACAACAACGTTACCCTCGTCAGCAACCGGGAAGGTATCACCGGCGGTTCCAGGCTATGGGAAAAGACAGAGGGCAGCGGGTTGAAGACGGTGAACCCGGAGGCGATGGGCAGTAGGCAGTAAAATCGGGTACGTAGCATGTGGATGCCGCAGAAGCTCGTACCGTTTCGCTCAGAGCGAGAGATTGCAATGGCACCTCCTCATTCAAGTCTTCAATTCTTCAAGTTCTTCAATCTTTCTTTATTCCATTCATATCGTCCAAACGGGCTATAATCCCCCAGCCGTAGAAGTAGTTGGCGAGTCCGATGAGAATTTCATTTTCGCCTTCGTTGAGAGGTAGTTTAATGCTGGCATTTTCGATGGTACATCGGGACTTCGGCAATTTTGCGTTCGGCGTGCCAAAATAATTCTTGTCCACATAAACGATCTGTCCGTTGACAAATACCCATACCTCATCGCTAAAGCCCAGGCTCAGAATTCGCTCCTGTGCCCTATCGGATTGTATCTTCGTTTTCAGCCAGGCCAGTCTCCTGCCGTCGTTTTCCACGGAACCAAAAATTCTGCTCAGGTTGACGATACCCCGGCTTTCTGCTTTTATTTCAGACCACGTCGTCGTGCTGTCGGGCAAATCAGAAGCAGTCAGCGATCCGTACATGCTTGGCAGCGGCATGGCCAGGTCTTTACCAAACGGAAAATCTGCAGAAGGACTCACCTGCCAGTTTGTAAGGTACCGGGTGTCGTTGCTGACAAGGTGATATCCGGCGTCGGGGCTGAGGCCTTCGGTGTCATCCGGCCTGATGACGAGGTTGGCATAGATCACGTTCCCGGTAAAGGAAATCCCACCCGAGTCTCGGTGTCCTTCCAGTTCGGGAACAATCAGGGCCGGCCTTATCATATCATTGACATAGGCCCTCATTTGCCTGCCGGAGACTACCAGTTTGACATGGTTCCAGCCTTCCTGGTGGATGGTGGCACCCGACTGATATTCATCCGACAAATCCCAAATGCTCATGCCGTCAATGAGCGCTGCGTATTGTAAGGTTGTCCGCGTTTCCGGACTTACCGGTCCGAAAGAACGGATATAAAAGTTCTCACCGGTCTTGTTGTCATCGGACATCCTGAAGCTGATCCCCGGAAAACCCATTCCGATCAACTCCACGTCAAATTCGATGGTACCGTCGGTAAAGACATGATCCTTCAGAAAGATCTGATAGTATGCTCCGCTCTTTCCCGTTACAGCCGGTACCGACCGGTGGCTTACAAATTCCACCCGGCCAGTATCGTAGCCCCAATATTCCGGCCCCATGGGAATTTTTATTCCCGCTGCCTTACCGCGGCGCGGGGCGTTTTCCTTCCTGGGCCTCGTAGTCTGTGCATCGACCTGGAGTGCTGACAAAAGGATGAAAAATAAGAGTAAGTTTTTCATTGCTGGTTGAGGATTGAATGGAGACAATTTGTTCATACTATACCGACTTCAGCAGAGTTTGGCCTGGCTTCCGGATTTCTATGATCAAAGGATCACGACTCCGGACTTTCAACGGACTGGCTGAACGCATCGTTGGTATGGCATAATCATGCCAGATCATTTCAACCTGATTATGGGCCCCCTCAGGGCATCCAACCAATTCCTCCATGTCCGTTTTCAAAACACCACCGTCCGGTTTCAGGCACGGAAAAAGATTGAAGAGTTGAAGGATTCC
The DNA here is from genome assembly GCA_036515095.1 of Cyclobacteriaceae bacterium. Classification (GTDB taxonomy): domain Bacteria; phylum Bacteroidota; class Bacteroidia; order Cytophagales; family Cyclobacteriaceae; genus ZC4RG29. The sequence continues at coordinate 4,547 of DATBVZ010000381.1, forward strand.
CGACTACGCTTGCCCGGATTTGTTATCAAAGAAGCTGCCGCAGTCCTCCCAGGTACATAATGAAAGGTGGCAAGCTTCGTCGGGCAAGGGAAGGTTGATGAATTGAAGAGGGTATCCACCCAAATAACCGTGTTCTCTTTCCATTCCTGCCCCTAAAACATCAAAACACAAAAAACCACGAAAGGTCTTAGTACAACGGTAACGTTTCTTCAACTCTTCAATCCTTCAATCTTTTTTCTTGTCGCAATCGCCCCCCTAAGCTGTCGTGTCAACACCAGTTCTCCCGCCATCCTCCTGGCTAACTTGCGGGTGGTAACTGAATCCTTGATTAAATTGATGGTGTGAATTATGGAAACAACGACGATAGACAACGACATTAAAGTATTCTATGTGACAGCAAAGTCCTTTCCGGATGGTATCCTGGATGCCCATCAGAGACTGCACCAATTGGTACCTTTCTCCGCAGACCGGAAGTATTTTGGGATCTCCAGGCCTGAAGGGGGACCCATCGTGTATCGCGCGGCTACGGAAGAGAAATTCACGGGTGAGGCAAAAAAATACAACTGCGACACGCTTGTCCTGAAAAAGGGGAAATACATTTCGTTGACGGTAGACAACTTCAGGAAAGACCCTCAATTGATTCAAAGGACTTTCGAAAAGCTGCTGGCCAGTCCGGACATTGACCCGCAGGGATATTGCGTGGAGTGGTACCCAAACGAAGATTCCGTAAACTGCATGGTACGACTAAGGTCCATTATGGCGTAGTTCAACTATGGAACCATAATTCGGGTGATTTTATGACGGACTATGATTTAGCGCCGGAATTTATTGTTTGAGAAAGTCTCCCACTCCATCAATTAACGCAAAGTCTATCCTGGTCAATCATCATTAAAATCATCCAAATCACAATTATAGTCCATCACAAAATCATCAAAATCACAATCATAAAATCATCCAAATCATATCATCGCCCATCATTGAATCATATGAATCAAAGTAGCAAACCCAGCACCATTGACGAGTACATCGCTGCATTTCCCGGTGACGTCCAAAAGGTCCTAAAGCAGATCCGCGCCACAATTAAGAAAGCAGTTCCCGGAGCGGAAGAAAAGATCAGTTACGGAATGCCGACGTTCACGCTGGGCGGAAAGTACCTGATTTACTTCGCCGCCTACAAAAAACACATCGGACTATACCCCGCTCCTGCTGCTGGCAATGGATTCAAAAAAGACTACGCCCCTTACAAGACATCCGGTAAAGGCACGATTCAATTCCCGCTGGACAAACCCATGCCGTTGGGGTTGATTGAGAAAATTGTAAGGTTTAATGTCATGGGGCGTGGCACATAGTCTGGAACTGTGATTTAGATGATTTTACTTCCACAAAAAAATCTCCCCGCCTTTTGCCGGTATAGTTGCCTTTGTATTCTAAATCCATCTCTTTTTCGTGAACATGATCAATTTTGGCAAGTTTAAGTTCAATAGAACGCGCCCGCTGATACACAACCTCCTGAAACCCATTCCCCAGATGCTTGTGAACTTCCATAGCCGCCTCAATGATCTTCCCCGTGAGTTCTGACTCAGGATATTCATTTATAATATAGTGCGTCATCAAGTATTCAAAATCTTAGTGCCGGCCACCAAGTTGAATGGTTCACCGGAACCATCCAACAGGCTATTTGTTAGACCAGGATTGAGGTGATTTTATGATTGACTATGAGACTACTTAACGCCTATTTACCGCCTTAATCATAGTTTATAATAAAATCACCCAATCACTGTTCCAAAATCATGGCTATCACTACGAAATTTTATGGCGAAGTCTTGTATTAATTGTTAATTTAACACTTAATACTCCCGGATATTTTTCAGATATTCATAACCGCCATGCGAAACCTCAGACCCTTCATTCTGCTTATACTTCCCACCCTCTGGAGCTGTGGACCCGCTGACCCGGTCAATCA
>DATBVZ010000382.1:0-6227 GCA_036515095.1 Cyclobacteriaceae bacterium
CGATATCGTTACAGCGGCAAATGAATTCCTCAGCTCCCCGGTCAGGCGGATGCCGATAGTCGAGAATGGTGTGCTGCTTGGCCAGGTCAGCCGGCGCGACATCCTCAGGGCAGCCAAAAATATCCGGCCCGCCGAGTGGAAGCATTGAAAGCAGATAGCTCCCGCGTTTCTTTTTCTCGCGGTGTTAATTTCATTTTCCAGGCGCCTTCGGCACAACAGATCCAGTTCACAAGATTTACGATGACGGATTACGAAAATGCAAAGACGTTGGGTTGCGATGCAATACGTCTGCCTATCAACTCAACCTGCACGACGTGACCAGTGGAATCCGTTCCGGTAATTGGGGACCGCCGAATGACTTCACCGGGTACCGGCAACGTCTTATCCATTATCCGGCCGGTGGTGAATTTTTGCCAGGTGAATTTGGTTTTACGATAGAATAATTTCATTGCCAATCCGACTAATTGCCTGATGCTCTATTTTGGATATCTTTTGTTTTCGACCCTGGCAGCGCTGTTTCTGTTCTCGGTCGATTGGTATGCCTTCCAGGGAGTTCAGACCCTTACTGCGGGACTCGGTCATTGGGGTTCCTGGATTGAGCGCGGCTATTGGGTAATTGTTGCCTCTGTCGCCATCAGTGTTATTGCCGGCGTACTGATTGGCAGTCGCAGTGGAAAGAACACGCCGCTCGCACGGATTGTGTTCCATGCCTTTCTGATCCTGTTCGTTGCTCAACTTGTCTTTCTTATCGTGCTGTTTACGGAAGACCTTTATCGGATTGGTATGGCTGTGGTGAATGACTTCGAGTTACCCGGAAGGACCAAACTGGTCAGTCAATTGGGCGCGTTACTCTCAGCGATACCCATGCTTTCCCTGGTTTATGGTATGGCCAAAGGCAAGCATGACTACAGGGTTCACCGGCATACCTTGTACTTTAATGACCTTCCTGACGCATTTGACGGATTCAGTATCACGCAGATCTCCGATATTCACGCGGGTAGCTTCCGCAATGCAGAAGCCGTCCAAAAAGGTATTGATCTGATCCGCGCGCAGAATTCCGATCTGTTCGTATTCACAGGCGACCTGGTGAACAACCGCGCCAGCGAGATTGAGCCATGGCTTGATCGTTTTCGGGAGATCGACGCCCCATACGGCAAATTTGCTGTGTTAGGGAACCACGATTACGGCGATTACGTATCGTGGAACCACCCTGAGGAGAAGGAAGCTAACCTGAGGAAGCTTTGTGAACATCACGCTGCGCTGGGACACACACTGCTCATGAATGCGCACGTAAAGCTGCGCCGGAATGGCGAGGAAATTGTTTTGGTAGGCATCGAGAATTGGGGTAGTGGTTTTAGCAAGAAAGGTGATCTCCAGGAGGCATTAAAGGGTGTTGATACCCACGCGTTTAAGATTCTCCTTTCTCATGATCCGTCTCACTGGGATGCGCAAGTCAGGGATCATCCGCTAACGATCCACCTTACCCTTTCCGGTCATACGCACGGCATGCAATTCGGTATTGAATTGGCGGGTGTAAAATGGAGCCCGGTCAAATACCGTTACCCCAATTGGGCGGGAATGACGGGTATCAATAACAGGTACCTGCATGTTAACCGCGGTTTTGGCTTTCTTGGTTTCGAAGGCAGGGTTGGAATCTGGCCGGAGATCACGGTCATTGAGTTGAAAAAGAATTGAAGAATTCCGCACTTTCCAGCTTCAATCAACAACTCCTGTCTGCGCCGCCCGCCCTCATCCCGGAAACTTATACTGGTGTCCGTAACGGTGTTCGATGTACTTGAAGTAGTAGAAGAGTATATAATCGATCTCCAGCCCGTAGTCGATCGTAGGATCATAGTCAATACGGGATTGAAAAGGGGAGTTGATTGATCCGAATCGTTTTGACGCCACCTTTTCGTTCCATGCGCGGGCATATCTGTCGTTGATTAGCTCGTAATACTCCTGCGTATAGAAATTCACCGGCCGGGCGTTCGCCGTAAACCACTTTTTAAACCCATGATCGATTATCTGGACTTCATATTCGTTTTCCGCGACCTGCCCCATAAACATGTTCGGCTCATCGTTTTGCGAACCGGTATTTTGCCAGGGACTGCAGCAGGTTCCGCCGAATACAAGGAGCGCCATGAGCACAACGTTTTTAACGACCATCATAACCTATTCTATTTTGCCTCTGCCAGGGAGTGCCTCGTTCTGGCTTGGTTGGTTTAAGACAAAAAGAATGCCTTAGTTATTGGAACGCGCAGAGGCTGGTTCTATGCGCAAAAAATAATCTTCACGACCCATTTTGGGAAATGCGTCAGCGATATTTCTACTCGGGCAGTGAGGTCAGATCGCCCCAACCTTTACTTTCCGGCCGCTACCGATTCCCTCGTGGATTGCGTCTACGATCAGCATGTCCAGAAGGCCGTCCTCGCCCTTCACGATCGATTCCTTATTTTCGGCTACGCATCGGGCAAAATCGTCAATCTGAAGTTGTTGCTGGAAAACCTGTTCGAAGTTGAGCACGCCGTTGCTTGTCTGGCCTGCCTGGCCGGTATAGGGCGTGCAGGGATCCAGTTCAATAAACCCGTTGGTACAGCCGGCGAAAAGGCGGTCGATTTTTGCAACGGGACCGGCGTAGGAATTGCAGAGTGTACCATCTGCGAATTCCAATTGCCATGTAAAAATTTCGTCTACTTCCGTAAATATGTTTTTGCGTTTGGTGGTAGCCTGAGCCGTTACATAGACGGGTTCTGCGCCCTTGGTATGACGTGCGCTTTGAATGGGGTAGACGCCCAGGTTGTACAACGAGCCTCCACCCATATTCCTTTTCAACTTCCATGAACCTCGCTCTGGTGTAAAGGAATAGCCCAGTGCGCATTCCAGGTAGTTGACGGGTCCGAATGTTTCATTTTGCCCAAGTCGCTTAGCCTCGATAAAATAAGGATCGTAATGCATGCGATAACCTATTGCCAGTTTCCGGTTCGCTTTCGTTGCAGCGTCCACCATTTGTCTGGCCTCATTCGCATTCAGTGCCATCGGTTTTTCGCAGATCGCGTGTTTACCGGCCTGCAATGCGCGAATGGTATATTCCGCGTGCATGCTATTGGGAAGTACTACATAGACGATGTCGATGTCAGGGTTGTTTGCTATCTCATCGAAGGTTTCATAGGAGTAGATGTTCTTTTCAGGAATAGCGTACGCCGAAGACCATTCCTTGGCTTTCGAGGGTGTACCCGTGATGATCCCCGACAAATGACAGCGCTCGGTTTTCCTGAGCGCGGGCCCAAGCATCGTTGTGCTGTAATTGCCCAGTCCTACCAGGGCTACGCCCAGCCTTTTCGTATCCTGAGCGGCACAGGCCTCGATGATGGGATAGGAGGAAAGGATCACTCCCGCGCCGGCAATTCTTCCTGCATTTTTCAGGAATTCCCTTCTGGTTCTGATGTTGTTTTCCATACCTGTCTGTGATAGCTGTTTTTGTTTCACGGAGGTTAGTGTGAGTAATGAAGTTAATGCATCGGCATTGTGAATTTAGCCTGATTTGTTTAGGCGGCTGTATATCTTGCCGGACAGGCATAGGCAGGTACCTGTCCCTTCTGACGATCTCTGCTAGGTTTGGGGTGAGACTATCCCGGGGGCTTTGCGGGTGTCGGGTCGTTGATGTTTCCATCTTTTGTGCGACCAAAGCCAGGTCACCGGGCTGGCCACGATGTCTTTTTCAAGGCGGCGGGCGAATGCTTCGGAAATTTCGCCCTCCCGGGTTTCCGAAGGGTTGGCGCAAAGAAGTTCGGGCACCAATTCGTAGTATCCCCGGCGCATCCGGTACGTATTTACATACACCACGGGGTAGTTGAACTTGATGGCGAGCTTTTCCGGTCCGGTATAGATGGAGGTATCCTGGTTCAGGAAGGTAGTCCAGTAGGCGTGATCTCGCGGTGCGGATTGGTCGGCAACAAATGCCGTGGCCGTAACCACCTGTCGGTCGGCCGCCATTTCCCTCAATGTCCGTGTCTGCGGAATTATCTTTGTTCCGAACCTGCCCCGCATGCGGGCAACCAGCTTGTCAAAATGTTTGTTGGCCAGGGGGCGGTAGATGACCCCCAGCTTAAATTCCGTATTCAGCGCGAAACAGGCGCTGCCCCATTCCCAGTTGCCGTAGTGCCCGGTTACGAGTATGATACTTCGTTGCTCTTTGTACAATCTATCGAGCCAGTCGGCCGCGCGAAACCGGCAACGCTTTTTGGACTCCTGCTCAGACATCTTTGTTGCTTTCAGGGATTCCACAACCACATCGCAGAGATACCGATAATATTCAGAGGCGATGCTTTTGATTTCCAGAGCGCTCTTTTCCGGAAATGCGTTGGACAGGTTGCGGATCACGACAGTTCTCCGGTAACCGCTAAGCGTAAGGATAGAATACAGGAAATCCGACATGCCGTAAAGCAAGCCGAAAGGGAGGGAAGCCGTCAGGTATAAAAAGGGCCAGGTCAGGTAGAATACTATTGCCTTCATGGAATCAAAATAATGGATCTCGAAGCGTGCTTCCGGGTCATTCCCTCTTACCTTTAAGCCGGATGGCCGGAATGCTGTGCAAGTTACTAATTCAGACGGCGAGTTGGTAAACAGAATCACCGTCAAATTAGCAGAAGACGCGCGACTATCCGGAATTTATGCTGACTTCGGGGGATGATCGCCTGAATTGGCAACATGCCACCACCATTGGATTTGTTTACTATGGCCTGCGCCAGGCCGGAATTTTCGTTATGGATACCTGTAAAATTATGATCTATACGGATGGCAGCTGCAATCCGGGGCTTGGCATTGGGGCCTGGGCTGCCATACTTATTATCCAACACGAGAAGGTTGTACGCAGTGGCCATGCATTTAATACGACGCATCAGCGAATGGAAGTGACGGCCATCATTGAATCCGTCGGGTATGTTGCCGGCCGTCCGTCACGCAACGGCATTTGTGTTGTCACCGACAGTCAATATATCGTGAATATCGCGGCCAGGAAGGAAGAGATTAAGGCAAGGGGGTACAAAACCGGAAAGGGTAGCGCAATGCGTAACCACGATCTGGTACGGGCCTTCATTTCCCTGATTGATGATCACACCATTTCGTTTGTTAAAGTGAAAGCACACCAGCGGGATGTACGCGCTGATCCGCACAACCGGGAAGCAGACAAACTGGCCAGAAAAGTATTGAGACAATACGTGAAAAAGGCGCTGCGCTAAACGGTCATCAAAAAAATCAGGCATCACCCCTTCTGTTTTCTATTTTTACTATCTTACCCGTTCAACTAACCCAGCTTTATTATGAAAACCAGGAATTACGTTTTGTATGCGTTGTATTTATTCCCGCTTGCACTTTTCATTGGTAGTTGTACCAGTGGAACTTCCGGTCAGGGGGATGAAGGCGCTCAGGCTGAAGAACCCACGAATGCGATTGCCCAGGGTCATCTTAAAGTATGGAATGAAGCCATTGCGCAGGTTATGGAACTTGCTGACGCTATGGAGGAAAATCAATACAGTTACCGGCCGCATGACAGTATCAGGACTTTTGGAGAACAACTGGTGCATATCGGGGGATCTTCGAAAATGTTGGCAAACCTGTTCCTGAAAGACATCCCCATTCCCCAGGATCAGCCCGAAATGGATGTCAGTTCCATGAACAAACAGGAGATCAAGGATTTTGTTCGCACGCAGCTTGAAGAGACAGGAGCGATTTTCGGTAGCCTGTCAGACCAGCAATTGCAGGAAGAAATAAAGAGTTTCAGCGGTAAGGCCATGACGCGCCTGGAAGGGATGTTGATGGTCCATGACCACCTAACCAACCACAAGGCAAAAGCCAACCTGTATGTTCGGATCAGCGGCAACCAGCCGCCTAGTTACAGGTATTATTAAGTGTGGGAAAGCGATTACAAGAGCAAACGGCGTTTACGTAACCTGGCCCAGGTCATGGCCACGCAGGTGGCTCTGCCTTGAATGAAAGTGGCGCGGCAGGCAAAGAGGATTGCTGTGATGAATATAAAGCTGTTATCCTATTTACGCTTACCAACTCTCTTGAAATAGAATTCCGAAACCGCCTCCTTTCCTTTTGAGATGCCTTCAATGCGGGCAACGATTGAATCGTTTTGAACCAGGGTATAGATAATGCGTTGAGGAAAATCGTGCGTTTTGTTTTCGAACACAAACCGGTTGTCTGCCGACGATATAAGCCGGAAG
>DATBVZ010000383.1:0-3192 GCA_036515095.1 Cyclobacteriaceae bacterium
AGGATTCGAGCGCCGACGGGTCCTGAGGTACCACCGGCAGCCCTTTTTCCCATTCCGGCGGTGAGGGCTCCGGACCAACAAAATAAACAGCAATTAATACGATAACAGGAAACGTACTTCGAAGGAATCTTTTCGACACGAGGATAATGTGTTTACGTGTATACGTGCCTGCCTGCCATCGCGCTGGCCTTTAGGGGGCCGGCAGGTTTATGTGTTTACGTTAAGGTATACCTAAAAATGCAGTGTTCAATGGATTCGATGCAAAAAAATCATGCGTGTGCACAACGTAAACACGTAAAAACATAAACAGGTCAACACATTAAAAAAAAACCCCGGTTTCCCAGGGTTTTTCCAGTTGAAAAAATGGTCAGGTCTCTCCAAACCTGCTCCTTAAAAACGGCATACCGGCACCGGCTAAAAATTAGTTACCACCAACAACCACTACGAATGGAGTAAACTACCTGTCGAACCGTGTATGCCATGTCATCAATGACTGAGTACACAGACAAAACCAGCAATCCCTATCGTGCACCTCGTGTACACGTTACTGCAACCCGTTCCTGTATATGTCAAACACTGCGCAATCAATCCACATTGTCATGCAGAAATTTGTTATTGCCCAAAATCGAGTTGTCGTCGTTGAGATTATACTTTGAAATGTAAGACTCGGAGCTGTGCGGAACGTTCTGCATCTTTACACCCCGGCGCAGGTAGGCGGGCAGTGACCACTTCTCGTTGAACTCTTCTTTTGTCATTTCCGGTCTCCGCGCATTCTTCAGGTGTTCCTTGCGTTCCTTTGCTTCCAATTCGAGACGTTCCCTGGTCTTTCTCATTTCAATCATTTTTTCCTCATCCATCATCTGAGCATCGTATCGTTCTGAAACCGTTTCAAATTCGTCTTCGGCAAGAAGGCCCTCTTCGCCATCGGTTTCCTTCTCTTCTTTTCGTACCGGCGCCGGATCTTCGACCTTCATGAACGGCCCGGCAAAAGTCGTTTCGCGCTCTAAAGATTTCTCTTCCTTCTGTTCGATGACGCGTTTTTCTGCTGGTGCAGGAGCAGATTCCCGTACCGTAATTTCCTGGCGTTGTTCGTTGACAGAATTGTCCGGTGTAAATAGCCAGGTTTGCGCACGGTCAAGCTCAAGCACCTTGCGTTCAGCTTCCCGGGCACTCGCTTTCATCGTGTCCGAAATAAACCCGGTAGCAATTACCGTAACCCGGATGCGATCGCCCAGTTCGTGATCAACGCCATGGCCAAAGATCATCTCCGCTTCATCCCCGGCTTCCTTCTGTATGTATTCCGTAATCTCGGTCAGTTCGTCCATGGAAAGCTCCGCGTCGCCGCCTGAGATGATAGACAGCAATATTTTCTTTGAGCCATTGATATCGCGGTTATCCAGGAGCGGTGAAGCCAATGCTTCTTCGGCAGCCTTTCTGGCGCGATTCTCGCCGCGGGTTTCCGACATACCCATTACTGCGGCGCCGGCATTCAGCATGACCGCACGCACATCCTGAAAGTCTACATTGACATATCCTGCCAGCGTAATGATCTCGGCGATGCCTTTGGCGCCGGTCGTAAGGACATTGTCAGCCTCTGCGAAAGCCTGGCCAATGGGAAGATTTCCATAGATATCCCGGAGCTTGTCATTGAGAATGGTCAATACCGTATCGCAATTCTGGCGAAGCTCTGCGATACCGATTTGGGCCTGCATACTTTTCTTCTTCCCCTCCCAGCTGAACGGCACAGTTACTATCCCGACGGTCAGAATATCCATGTCGCGGGCGATCTTGGCTATTACGGGTGCAGCTCCGGTTCCGGTGCCACCCCCCATCCCGGCGGTGATGAACACCATCTTCGTTCCCTGAAGGAACTCCCTGATCTGATCTTTGCTTTCCAGGGCGGCCGCCTTTCCGATTTCCGGATTGGCGCCGCAGCCCAACCCTTCCGTCAGGTTGGCGCCGATCTGAAGCTTTACGGGTACCGGACTCAACTCGAGTGCCTGTGCGTCGGTGTTACATACCACAAATTCGACGTCCTTGATTCCCTGGTCGAACATGTGGTTGACTGCGTTGCTTCCCCCGCCGCCCACGCCGATCACTTTTATGATCGAGCGCATGCCGTGCGATTTGGGGAGGTCAAACTTGTAGGATCCTGTGTCTAACATATGTACTGTTTTTAGTGGTTGGTCATTTGAATTAATCGCTATCCGTTCAATTATTAACTGCTTCTGCAGACCGTTCTCAATACTCATTCTTATCGTTAAGATCATCGATCAATAGACTCTTCGTTTTGGTCAGGATATCATTGAAGAAGCTCTTCGAACTCATCAGCTTTCGGGTCTTGACCGTCTTTGCCGCTTCCCGGGCTTCCCGGTAACGGGCGTCACGTTCATCCAGGGAGCGGAAACCTGCAAGCACAAGTCCCACCGCAGTAGAGTACATGGGACTCTTTACCGCCTCGATCTTGCTCTTGCCCAGGTGCTCGTTCGGATAGCCTATGCGGGTATCCATTCCCGTCATGTATTCGACAAGCTGCTTAAGGTTGTTGAGTTGCGCCCCGCCGCCGGTAATCACGATACCGCCACCTAACCGGTTTTCAAACCCGGAACTGATGATCTCCGTGTGGGCGATCTCCACAATTTCCTCCATTCTTGCCTGGATAATGCTGGACAGGTTCTTAACAGAGATCTCCTTGGCGCGTTGATTGCGTATTCCCGGAATGGAAACGATCTCATTGGGGCTTGCTTCTTCTGCAATCGCTCTTCCGAACCGTGTCTTCAGCTTTTCCGCCTGTTGCGGAAGCACGGCCAGTCCCTGCTTGATATCATTGGTTACAATGTTACCACCGAAGGGTATGACCGCCGTGTGCCGGATTATGCTATCGTAGAAAATTGCAATGTCGGTGGTTCCGCCGCCGATATCGATGAGGCATATCCCTGCCTGCTTTTCATCCTCACTTAACACAGCAAGACTTGAGGCAAGAGGCTCCAGGATAAGGTCTTCGATTTCGAGTCCTGCGCGGCGGATGCATTTGTTCACATTGTTGATTGCATTGGTCTGCGCGGTAATGATATGGAAGTCAGCTTCCAGCCGAACGCCCGACATACCTACCGGTTCCTTGATTCCATCTTCATAGTCGACCATGTAGTCCTGGGGCATCACGTGGATGATCTGGCTGCCGGGGGGCACGAC
>DATBVZ010000384.1:0-4866 GCA_036515095.1 Cyclobacteriaceae bacterium
AACCGTCCGCATACCATCATCAATCTTTCGTGACCAGAGTTGCTGTCGTACGTTCAACAGTTCGGGCTTTTCCTGAAAAATCGTGGACGACCATTTGTGTGATTCCCTCCGGAATGGTAATACGTCTTGTTGACTGTGAAAGGTAACCCGATCCGTAATAGAATTCAATTCTTTCACGGCGTCCGTCTTCATGGGAGAGGTCTGCCCAACTGTCGTCCGGCCGGGGGTTGAACACCCGGTTAACCCGCGTGGCTTCGGCCCTTCTGAAAATGCGCAGACTATCCAGATTCTGTGTAGCGACGAACAATTCTTCCGCCGGGCCCTGTATCCTGGCAAGTGCCTTTGCATCACCACCAACCAGGAATCCGCTCCTGCGGGAGGGCACTGCTGAAAAGGTTCCGCCGCCATCACCCAATAGTACTATCCCTTCACCGGCATCAAACCGTCCCGAAAAGACTTCGTTGCCGTAATCGTTCCCTATGGCCAACACATCAAGGTTGCCGTCCCCGTTTACGTCAACAGCAACCATACCATTGATGGGCGAGAACTGTGCGCGGGCTGGTAGCGGATTCATGGCAAACCTTCCTTCTCCCTTGTTTTCCACGTAACTCGAATGGGCATAATTGACAGTGAACACCTGCATCCCTGTAACATCGTACGGTTTCAGCAGGGCCTTCATGTCGGTCAGGCCGTATTGCCTGTAGCTGCTGAACTGGTTTCTGAACAGCGGACTTTGCTGGTACAGCTCATCCCAGAAATGTACCGGGTATTCCGCCATTTCTCCGCTTTCCGTTTTGAAGTAGCAGCTCAGGATTGCATCAATGCTGCCGTTCATGTCCATATCCTTGGCGTAAACCCGCAGGGGATACGCGTCGGAGATATGATAGTAGTTATTTAACCCAATGTTCCCAACCACATAATCAGTGTCCCCATCCTTGTCGAAATCCGCCCCGGTGATGCTGCTCCATATCCCTGAGCAGGTTTCAATTCCGGTTTGTTCAACCCTGACGAACGCGGCTCCGTTGTTTTCATAAATGGTGACCGGCATCAGTTCGCCCACGACGATCAAATCAATCTTTCCATCGTTGTTGTAGTCGGACCACAAGGCATCTGTAATCATGCCGCCCTTTTGCAGATCCGCGCAAACCTGACCGGTAACGTTCTCAAATTTTCCGTTGTTGTTTCTAAGGATATAGCTTTCGGCCGCCATGGGGTAGGCACCGGGAACCACGCGCCCTCCGACAAACAGATCCAGATCACCATCGCGGTCGTAATCGGCTGCACGGACGCATGATCCGCTTGCCAGCAGCTGAGGCAACGCCGGTTCATCCCAGCTAAAATTGCCCTTGCCATCATTTCTGTACAGCCGGTCCTGATGACGCTCATCCCCTTTGTCGAACTCGTAACTTCCGCTTACCGCATAAAGGTCAAGGTCCCCGTCGTTGTCGGCATCAAACAACAGCAAGCCGGCGTCTTCGAATTTGCGATCTGAGGCAGTAGTAAGTACAGAGGCCTTAAACCCATCGGGCTGATGAAGAAACAACACGGCATCGTGCAGGGCCGATTTACCGGAAATAAAATCTTCGAGGCCATCGCCGTTTACGTCACCCACTGCAAGCGCCGGACCTGCTTGCGAAAACTTGTGCGGAAGGGTTCGTTGCCGGTAAAAGTCAACCTTGTCCCATTCGTTATGCCTGTATCCAATCCCCAACTGTTTTGAGACTTCACTGAACAATTTCTTTTGTGCGGGCGTCACGATGTCGTTTTCGGGCCGGGCAACCTGGTATTCGCTGTAGTCGACTGACAACACCTGCCCTGCATCCACATGGTAGAGCGCCTGACGGTTGCCATCCGGCCATTCGATCGCCAGGGTATCGACAGACCAACTGGTGCCCAGCCCAAAGTGAATGACATCTTCCACAGTCGACAGGTATCCCCGGTAAACCGAATGCTCATGAAATTGTACCTTTCCGGAATCATATCGGATGGTAACCTTTACGCCGGAACCAGACCGGTTATTCTCCTTGTCGGTCAGTCTAATCCGGATGAATCCGTTGGACGTATCGTTTCCCGCTTCATCGTACAAGGTGTTTTCATAAAGGAAGGCCGCATCGTTGATATTATTGATAACATAATCCAGGTCGCCGTCGTTGTCCAGGTCCGCAAACGCGGCTCCGTTGGAGAAAGAAGGGTGTACCATACCCCATTCGCGTGACACGTCGGTGAACGTAAGGTCGCCGTTATTCCGGAAGGCATAATTAGGAATCTTAAGGACAGGAATAGAATCAATGAGGGAGCGATGCGTGCTGAACACGCCAACCTCCCTTTTGAACATAACATAATCCCTGTCGGTAACATCTTTTGGAAATCCGTTCGTGATCAACAGGTCGCGATAGCCGTCATTGTCAATATCAATGCACAGCGGGGTCCAGCTCCACTCTGTCTGGTGAATGCCGGACATCTGTCCTATCTCGCTGAACACGCCGTCCCCGTTGTTAAGCTGCAGCATGTTCCGCATATACTGGAATTCATATCCGTATTGGCGGTTATTAATGTAATTATAATAGGTTGCCCCCGCCCCGGAAACGGTTTTACGCCGCAGGTTATTTTCGGGCAGCATGTCCAGGGTTACGATGTCCGGAAGCTCGTCATTATTGATATCGGCAATATCGATCCCCATAGAGAAGAGGGATTGATGCTTTAGCCGGGATTCAATTTCATTCGTAAAAGTCCCGTCGCGGTTGTTGATATACAGGATGTCGTTGGACACGTAGTCGTTGCCAATATAGATATCGGGCCAGCGGTCGTTGTTGAAATCGGCTATTCCAATGCCCAGTCCGTAACCTTCGATAAGGATGCCCGCTTCCCGGGTCACGTTGGTGAAGGTACCATCCCCGTTATTCCGGTACAGCCGATCGTTGTTCAGCGCCGAGCCGTCCATAATCCGCGGGCGGTAGTTGCTGGGTATCAGATCGCTCTCGAGGTTGGTGAGAACATAAAGATCCATGTCGCCGTCCATGTCGTAATCGAGGAATGCTGCATTCTGGCTGTATCCTGAATCGGCAACGCCGTATTGGGGCGCCTCGTCCCGAAACGTGGGTACACCGTCGGCATCTATTCCTTTGTTGATAAAGAACATGTTGGCCCTGTCCGACGAATCCTTTTTAATGGTTGCACAAACGTAAATGTCCAGCAATCCATCTTTATTGATATCCACAAGGGCAACCCCCGAGTTCCACTTGCCCCCGGTGCCAACACCTGCTTTTTCCGTGACATCCTCAAACTTCAGGTTGCCGCGGTTAAGGTACAGCCGGTTGGGCACCATATTTCCGCTAAAGAAGATATCCGTCAGGTTATCGTTGTTAAAGTCTCCTGCGGCCACCGCCCCGCCGTGATACATGTATTGAACCGTCAGGATGTTTATCGAGTCCTTTTCCTCGACCGTATTTACAAAATCCAAACCCGACTCTTCCGGCGGTACAAGCCGGAACAGCGTTTCATCCTGCTGAGAGCAGGATGCAAAAAGTAAAAGTGAAAGCGTTATGCACAGCGACAATGCCGGCTTTTGCGACCGGCTTTTTATAAACCGAAAAGCCACCCGGCTTGCGGGCAGCAATCCGGGTGGCTCACAATTACTTAGTTTAATATCAGAATAATGGATTTTGAACAAGGTTATTATTCCGGTTCATTTCTTCCTCACGGATCGGGATAAAATACATCTTGTCGTTCCACGCCCGAGCCTGCACCAGGCCAACCTCATACTCCGGCGCGCTTCCAAACGGCTGTTCAATAATGATTCCGTTGGCGTCCCTATTCAGAACCTGTGGCGCGATCATCCATCTCCGGACATCAAAGTAGCGATGCTCTTCAAAGGCAAGCTCGACCCTTCGCTCGTTGCGATACTTGTCCACCAGCGCCTGGCCGGTTTCGGTGATATCCGGCATACCTGCTCTGGCACGCAGCATGTTGAGGTAGGTCTTCGCCTCATCTTCCTGACCGAGTCCGATGCATGCTTCCGCGTAGTTCAGGTATATCTCTCCGAGACGGAAGAAGTGCCACGGGGCCTCCTGGTTTCCACCGGCGGCAGCGTATTCGTGTTCAACATTGGGATCGATAAACTTCCTGAGATAATACCCCGAATAACCTCCGTTCCAGTCTTCTATAGGACCGTTACGGGTATCCAGTCCGGGTACCCATGTGCCGGGGCTGGTTTCTACGGATCGTATAATGATCTTTCCGTCGGGGTCGAAGTCGACCGCGTCAGCAGGGCGGGATCTCCATGGCGCATAGTCATAGAGAATTGTGGCGTAGAATCTGGGATCCCTGTTTTCGTATGGGGCGTCAGCATGGGTGGCGTTGTTCCAATCGAATTTGGATCCATCGACCATTTCGTAATCATCCACCAACTCCTGAATGGGTGTATTACCACCCCAGTTGTGATAACCGTTGGGGCCGTTGGCGAGTCCGGGCAAAGCACCATCTTCCCAGCCGCGGCTTTTGATAAAGTAGCGGCTGAAGATTGCTTCCTTGCTGTCCTTCATCAGGAATACGTCCGTGTAATCCTTGACTGGATCGCCGGAAGCATCCTGCAATTCGTAGATACCCAGATCCATTACGGCTTTGGCGGCATCTTTTGCAGCCTGCCATCTGGCTGTGCGGTCTCCGGAAACGGAGATTAATTCGGGGTTTGAATAACCTCCTGCCCATGACGGGTTGTTGTACAGTTCGCTGGCTGCGTAAAGCAGTATTCTTGACTTCAGTGCCAGGGCAGCCCCTTTGGTCGCCCTGCCAATATCGTCAGCACCGTGGTCCTGTGGTAACAGGGACGCAGCAAGGTCACATTCAGCGACGATGTACTGAATACAC
>DATBVZ010000385.1:0-2464 GCA_036515095.1 Cyclobacteriaceae bacterium
TTCACGCCGATGCCTACGACAAACTGAAAGCGGATGATCAGCATGCCCTTGATGATCTGAACCCGCAAGCCGATATCCCGGTTGTCACAGTATGTGGGTCCGGAAGAACAAGCCTGAAAGCGGCGGAGATATTGAAGCAAAGGGGTTATGATGCCTATTCGCTCGATGGAGGAATGAAAGCCTGGAATTATGCATGGAACACGGCAGAGACTATGTTTCATGATGTCAAGGTTATCCAGGTCCGGCGTTCGTCGAAAGGTGTACTTTCCTATATCATTGGATCAGCAGATGAAGCCGTGGTTATAGACGCTGCCCTTGATCCCCTGGTGTACCTGGACATCGCGAAAGTCAACGGATGGACGATTCGTTATGTGACGGATACGCACGTTCACGCAGACTTCATTTCCCGCACCAGGGAGCTGGCCAGTGCAAGCATGGCCAAACACCTGGTAATTGAAAAGGCAAATGTTGAGTATCCTTTCACACCCGTCAGGGATGGCCAGCTGATAAAATTCGGCAATGCCGCACTTGAAGTAATCCACACTCCCGGGCACACACTGGAAAGTACGTCATTCCGTTTAGGCGATGATGCGATTTTCACGGGAGACACCTTGTTTGTGGATGGTGTCGGCAGACCAGATCTGAAAGCAAACCACGATGAGGCTGTCGAACGGTCCAGGATGCTTTTTCGATCCCTCAATCAATTGTTGAACCTCAATCAGAATGCATGGATACTTCCTGCACATGCTTCAGTTGCCGTTCCTTTTGATAATAACCTCGTTACAGAGACAATCAAAACCCTGAAGGAGAAACTGGACATGCTCAGGTTAAGCGAAACAGAATTTGCAGACTATACCATGTCACGCATTCCGCCTACGCCACCCAATTATCTAACCATCGCAGCGCTGAACAGGCAAGGTTCTTATGAAGGATATGTTCCGGCCGACCTGGAAGCCGGAGCCAACCGTTGCGCCATTGGGTAGTCGGGGCACATCGGGAGTTGTAGCTTCAAAAGAAGTGTGTTTACCGTGATCGGCGCGCTAAAATAATCAGTTATGAACGTACAATTGGGATTGAAAGAAAACTGGCGTCAATTCACCTTGCTTGTGATCGTCAACGCCTTTGTGGGGGGTATGATTGGCTTGGAAAGAACGATAATCCCCCAAATCGCTGAGGCGGATTTTGGTCTGGCGGCGAAGACAGCGATTCTGTCTTTCATCGTAGTTTTTGGTATAACGAAAGCAATAACCAACTACTACACCGGAACACTGGCCAACCGTTTCGGAAGAAAGAACCTGTTGGTAACAGGGTGGCTTTTCGCATTGCCTGTGCCCCTTCTCCTTATCTATGCACCGCACTGGAACTGGATCATTGTCGCCAATATTTTCCTTGGAATCAGCCAGGGGCTCACGTGGTCGAGCACTGTAGTGATGAAGATCGACCTGGTAGGTGAAAAAGACAGGGGCTTTGCAATGGGCCTTAATGAGTTTGCCGGGTATGTCGCTCTGGCGGCCGTTGCTTTTTTCACAGGGTATATTGCGAGTAATTATGGGTTGCGTCCTTATCCGTTCTATATTGGAATTGTCCTGGGTGTAGTCGGGTTGCTGCTTAGTTGGCTGTTTGTAAAGGATACCCATAAGCACGTTCAGCTTGAAGCCATTTCCAGTACTATTCCATTGCTAAAGAATATTTTTTGGGAAACTACCTGGAAGCATAAAAATCTCGGATCAATTACACAGGCCGGACTTATCAATAACCTGAATGATGGCATGGTTTGGGGGCTGTTCCCGTTGTTGCTGGTATCCAAAGGTTTTGATCTGCATGAAACAGGGATCATTGTGGCTATCTATCCGGCTGTTTGGGGGTTAGGTCAACTTTATTCCGGGAAGCTTGCGGATAACTATTGCAAGAAGACTTTACTGTTCCTTGGAATGTTTTTGCAGGCGATTGCTCTGCTTGGAATGGTATGGGCGAATTCTTTTTTCTGGGTCATCGCGCTGTCTTCTTTGCTGGGCATAGGAACAGCGATCGTTTACCCGACCTTTCTGGCTGCGATTTCAGATTATACCCACCCTGATCAACGTCCGAGAAGCATTGGCATCTTCCGGTTATGGAGAGACCTCGGTTATGCCATCGGTGCGATACTCACCGGACTTATAGCGGACCGTTTTGGACTCCCCGCACCGATCCTGGCCATTGGCCTGCTGACCCTGGCTTCCTCGCTCATTATCAGGTTCAGGATGCGCTGTGGCATTCGGGAGAATATAGCGGCCGATCTCAATCTTCAGCCTTCAAACTAAGTTCTTTTATTAGCGGCTCCTTGCTGATAACGGGAAGGCGTGTATCCAAACAACGCATGGAAGCAGGAGCTGAAATAAGTAGCGCTGTTGAATCCGACTTGATAGGCAATTTCAGTTACGTTACCTGCACCCTGTTTTAACAGTTCCGCGCCACGGTGCAGCCT
>DATBVZ010000386.1:0-2738 GCA_036515095.1 Cyclobacteriaceae bacterium
GCGGACAGGGTGCCGGCGGCGGACGCATGTTGGGCGGCCTCATGGGTGGGCTGTTTACGAAAGGTGGCCTGGGTCTTATCGTTGCCATTGTCCTTATCAGTTGGATCATGGGCAAGAATCCGCTGGCCCTTTTGCAGGAGATATCGTCAGGCTCGCAAAGCGATGGCGTTGAGCAGGGAACCAGCTACACACCGTCGCCCGAGGAGGAGGAGCTTGCTGAGTTTACGGCCGTAGTGCTTGCTGATACAGAGGATGTGTGGAACTCACTGCTGGACGGTTACCGTGAACCCACCCTGGTTTTGTTTTCGGGCAGCGTGCGATCAGCATGCGGCTTTGCCAGTGCGGCGACCGGGCCATTTTATTGCAGTGCAGATGAAAAATTATACGTAGACCTGAGTTTCTTACGGGAACTGCAAACCCGCTTTAATGCACCGGGCGACTTCGCGCAGGCCTACGTAGTAGCGCATGAGGTGGGTCATCACGTTCAGCATCTGCTCGGCATCATCGCAAAGGTGCATGATGCGCGCGAACGCATGAGCGAAGAAGAATACAATCAGCTTTCCGTGCGGCTTGAGTTGCAGGCTGATTTCCTTGCCGGTGTCTGGGCCCATCACGCGCAACAGACGAAAGATGTTCTTGAAGCCGGAGATTTTGAGGAAGCCATACGGGCGGCCAGCGCGATCGGCGATGATCGATTGCAAATGCAGTCACAAGGTTATGTCACGCCGGATTCGTTTACGCACGGGACTTCCGAACAGCGCATGCGGTGGTTTTCGAAAGGTTTTGAGTCCGGTGACATCCAGGAGGGGGATACCTTTGATGCGCCCCAATTGTAAGGCCTAATCTTCAATCCCGAACCCAATTTCACTGTCAAACTGTTCGCGCTCTTGCGGGGACATGCGGCTTCGCAGGACGCGAAGGGTAAAGCCACCCCTGAGTAGGCCGTTATCGACATACATCCAGTCGCTGATCTTCTCCGGATCTACCCTGACTTCTTCTCCGGCTTCCACTTCGATGGTGTATTCTGGGATATTTCCCACAAGACCCCGGAATGCGCCGTCATCAAACGCCAGGTCCGTGATCCAGATGTGCTCAAGACCACCTACCTGGTCCTGGAACATCATCTTCAATGCAAAGAGGGTGTGGTTCGGATTGTTGCTGGTAAAAGCTTCTGTGAACTGCGGCAACGTATTCCGGGCTTCCTCAATAGCGTGGTTCATTTCCTGATCATCTTCCTCGATTGAATAGGCACTCATTTCCCCGGTTGAGGCATCCGATTCTTTGGGTCGGGTCTGGCAGGCCACCATTGAAATAGTCAGGAAGACAAGGATGTTGATTCCGGTTCTTAGCATCACATTAATACTCCTGAAAAAACCAAAGTTTTATAGCCAAACCGATAACGGATACCACCAGGATCCGCTTGATCCATTTTTCTCCTTTTTCCACCGACCACCGGCTCGCGTACCATCCGCCGATGCCCTGCCCGGCAGCCAACATAATCCCGTATTCCCATCGGATCTTATCTTCAATGGCAAAATAGATAACAGCTACCACCGTGAGTAACATGACGACGAACACTTTTATGTAATTTGTTTTTACAAGACTGAACCGGTGCAGCCACGTAACAATGGCAATTATCATGAAGCCGATGCCGGCCTGGAGGAAGCCGCCATAAATTCCCAGGAAGAAAAAAAACAGAACGCCAGCTACCTTGCTTTTCAGGCTCAGTATCTCTTCCTGCACGGATTTGTTGCGGGCCTGTTCACGTACTGACAGCAGCACAACGACCACCATGATTACCGCCAATATGCGGTTGAATACGTGATCAGTTATGTCAACGGCCAGTCGCACGCCCAGGAACGCGCCAACCAGAGACACACCGGCCAGGTAATACGCATAGGGAATGGGAAGGTTCATGCCCTTGCTGCGAAAGCCTGCTGTTGCGAAGGTGCTCTGTGCCAGTATGGCTACGC
Source organism: Cyclobacteriaceae bacterium (assembly GCA_036515095.1). GTDB lineage: Bacteria > Bacteroidota > Bacteroidia > Cytophagales > Cyclobacteriaceae > ZC4RG29. The sequence goes on from DATBVZ010000386.1 coordinate 1,974, forward strand.
GGTTGGTGCCATTGGCCACCGTGCTTGGCAGGTCCATGAAAATAAGTATGGGCAAGGTGATCAGCGATCCACCGCCTGCGACCGTGTTAAGAAAACCGGAAAGGATGCCGACTACGATGATGATCGGATAGTGGTATAGTTCCAATGGTTATGAAGCTCAGGGAGCGAAGATAAGGGTGGCGGTACAATTAATTAAAAATGCCGTTGAAATAATATCACTTTTTTCATCGTTAGATAGTGGCGACATGACAGGCGGGATGGGATTACCTCGACCACAAACAAGTGAAAAGTTACTTGCTTATTTGGTGCGCCATCTTTACCTGCACCTTGGTTTCAGCACAACGCAGGATCAACTTCACCCGGATGTTTCAGGTTTCATTGGTACCCGGACTTGGGACAAATGGCATGCATCCCGGCGGCTATCACAACTATTTTTCACTTAACCTCACAGGCGGATATTCAGCCTCCACCTACCTGCTCGAGGCAGGTGTTCTTTCCAATTTTAATACAGAAGAGACACGCGGACTCCAGATTGCAGGACTTGCAAACCTCACGGGCGCAAATGCATTTGCAGGTATGCAACGACCAGAGCGGGCAGAAAAAACAAGGAAAGGATTTGAAGCCAACCTTTCCGGGTTGCAGATCTCCGGCCTGTCCAATGTAGTGTTGAACAATGTTTTCGGCGGGCAGGTGACGGGCGGGATCAACGTTGCGAAAGGCGCGCTGCAAGGGTTGCAGGTGGGTGGCTTGTCCAATATCGTGTAT
>DATBVZ010000387.1:0-5739 GCA_036515095.1 Cyclobacteriaceae bacterium
GAGGTGTTCATTGTTGATGTGCAGGAGGCAAGGGAACTTGTAGTTCAAAGGCTCAGGGACAGATTCAATCTTTCTTTTCCTATTCTCCTTGACGTTGATGGAGCAGTAGCGGCAAGCTTTGCTCCACCGGAAGTATTGCCCGAGCTTTCACGGGCAGAGGTGATGCTGGCATCAAACCTCATCATTGACCCGGAGGGCAAGATCCGGTTTCTGTCGTTGCTTGATTCAAAGAACTTTGACGCCAAACTGGTAAGCCTCAGGGAAAGCCTGGATGCCCTGATTGCATCCGCCGGCAAAGGGATCGCTAATCCGGCCGTTATCCTGATGAAAGATCCGGGACTTAGGCAGGCACAGGCGGGAAAGGAGACAACGGTTAAAGTTTCGTTTGAAATCAGGGAAGGGCTCCATATCCAGGCTGATAGAGTCAATGACCCCAACCTAATTCCCGCCGAACTCAGTTTTGCAGGTCCTGAAGGAATTGTAATGGGTAAACCTGTTTTTCCTGAGTATAAGACATTACTGTTGGAGGGCGCCACTGAAAATTTATGGGTGTTTGACAAAGCACTTGAGGTGACCATGCCGGTTTTTGTTTCAGAGAACAAACCGCCTGGGGTTTACAAGCTGAAAGGGAATTTAAGATACCAGGCCTGTGATTCACGGAAATGTTTTTTCCCCGCAGCGCTGGAATTTGAACTGGGACTGAAAATAGAATAAGCGCCGTGGCTCAGGCAGGATCCGCGAATAAACAGCAAGGATACACGCTGTTTTGCTGATTTTCAGGGTCATCGATCCCTTTTGTGCCGCCGGAAACATGCCTTTCATTCATACCCTTTCAAGCAACTAAACCCGCACCCCCTTACGGTGGGCCCAATCCGCGTTTTTGTTGGTTGCCGAGTCTTTCTATGCCACCAAGTTGATTGTCTGATTTTCCAGTCAATCGTATCCTTGAAAGACTTGCGTTTTTTTTGACGGGCCCTGCACCCTGGAACAAAGTGGGAGATTTCTATAGCGTTGTCGGCAACCGGCATCGACACCTATTCCTGATCAACTTGAACATCCCGCTGTTTTTAAAGATGGTCACTTAATTAAATATTAATCGCTCTGAGGCATTTCTTTATAAAATCTTTATGAACTTAAATCTATTTTTGAGGCGTCAAGAAGCGGTGAAGGCTTGGAAAAGTACCTTTTTCATAAACGCGGGGGTAAAAGCCAGTATATTATTAGTATAGCAGCCGTAAGTGCAGTTGCTCTATTGGGTTTAGTGCTGCATAACCTTATGGGACACCGCGGTGTGGCGTTCATGCTCCTGGTAGTGGTATCCGTACTGGCCATGTTCCTGGACATTCTCCCGGTTTTGCTGGCCGCATTCTTAAGCGCCTTGCTCTGGGACTTCTTATTTATACCACCGCGATTCACATTGACCGTCGGAACGCCGGAGGACCGCATTCTTCTTTTCATGTATTTTATTATAGCTATGATCAATGGCGCACTGACGTTCAAGATCAGGCAGATGGAAAAGGAGATGATGGCAAAAGAGGAAAAAGCCAAGTCTGTTAAATTCTATGACACGCTATTGACCTCGCTATCTCATGAACTTCGTACCCCAATCGCGACAATTATTGGCTGCACAGATAATCTTCTGACAAGTTCCCGGAGATTCTCTGAAAAGGACAAGGTTGATCTGCTGACCGAAATTTCCACAGCATCCATCCGGCTGAACCAGCAGGTTGAAAATTTGCTGAATATGTCGCGCCTTGAATCTGGTTTTTTTCAGGTAAAAAAAGATTGGTGCGATATTAGTGAGTTGATCTATAAGACCCTTCACCGGCTTGAGTCAAATTTGCAAAATTACAAGGTAGCCGTACTTATTCCTGATCAGTTTCCGCTGTTCATGCTTGATTTTGGGTTAATGGAGCAGGTGATTTACAATCTGATTATTAATGTTACCCGGCATACACCGTCAGATACGTTGATAACCATACAGGCGGAATCCATGAACGATCGTCTCGTTCTTACAATCGCCGATAACGGAACCGGATTCCCACAAGATGAGATCGATCGTGTATTTGAGAAGTTTTATCGTCCCAAAGGTTCAGCCGCCGGGGGCACCGGCCTTGGTCTTTCCATTGTCAAAGGCTTTGTTGAAGCGCACAATGGCACCGTAAAAATGGAAAATCTTCCTGTTTGCGGTTCGAAGTTTACGATTTCCATCCCAACTGAAATGTCCCTTGTAAGCAAGTTGAACGATGAGTAACGCTTCAATACTTATTATCGACGATGAGGCGCAAATCAGGAAATTCCTGACCATCACACTGCAATCCAATGACTACAACGTTCAAGAGGCTGCCAGTGGAAAGGAAGGATTGAACCTGGTCGCCGGTCGTCCACCCGACCTGGTTCTTTTGGACCTTGGCTTACCTGACCAAAGCGGATATGAGGTATTGAAACACCTTCGTGAGTGGTTCAGTAACCCCATTATTGTCATATCGGTTCAAAACGGCGAAGAGGATATCATCAAAGCCCTGGATAATGGCGCTAACGATTATTTGGTAAAACCATTTCGTACAGGCGAATTACTTGCCAGGATACGGTCTGCCTTGCGAACAACGTTCCATGAGTCCAATAATGCGATTGCACAATTTCACGATTTGCAGATCGATTTTGCAAACAGGACCATCAAAAAAAATAATGCTTCCATTAAGCTAACGGCTACTGAGTATTCATTGCTTGCACTGTTTGTTCGAAATGAGGGAAAAGTATTGACACATCATTACTTACTTCGCCAGGTTTGGGGACCAACCCATCAAAATGAATCCCAGTATCTGCGGGTATTCGTTGCTCAGCTTAGAAAAAAGATCGAAGCTGATCCAAACCGGCCTGCACATATTATAACTGAATCCGGTGTGGGATACAGATTCCTGGGTAGCACGACGGATGACGAATCGAACGCACACTGAAATAATAGTTTCAAGTATCTAAGGAAAATGGCTATTGATGCTGGCAAACATGCTCCCCCTTTTTCCACAGGAGGAGTCCTCGTGTCCCTTGGAATTATCTATGGAGACATCGGCACTTCGCCCCTATACGTGTTAACCGCCATCGTGGGGGATCGTGCGATCAGTAGTGAATTAGTCTTTGGCGGGCTGTCGTGCGTATTCTGGACCTTAATACTAATAACAACGATCAAATACATCTACCTGGCGTTAAATGCTGATAACAAAGGCGAGGGAGGTATTTTTGCACTTTATGCACTGGTGAGAAGATATAAGGTCGGTTGGGTAGTATATCCTGCGATTATCGGCTGTGCATCCTTGATTGCAGATGGCTTTTTGACCCCCGCCATAAGCATTTCCTCTGCTATTGAAGGACTCCGGTTTATCAGCCCGGAGATACCTACCGTTCCCATAGTCATTTCGATAATGATTGCCTTGTTCGTATTCCAACAGTTTGGAACCGGAGTTGTGGGCAAAACATTCGGTCCTGTAATGGCCGTTTGGTTCATGACAATAGGCGGTGTCGGGATTTACCAGCTATCTCAGAATCCGGCCGTACTGACTGCTTTAAATCCTGTTTATGCAGTAAATCTCTTGGCAAAATATCCGGGTGGGTTTTGGATCCTTGGCGCTGTATTCCTGGCCACTACCGGAGCAGAAGCCCTTTATTCCGATCTTGGGCACGTTGGAAAAGAGAATGTTCGCGTTGGCTGGTCGATGGTTATCGTCTGCTTGCTGCTCAATTATTTCGGTCAGGGTGCATGGTTAATGGATCATGAAGGTCAATTGCTTGGTAATCAAAGGCCGTTTTTTGCCTCCATGCCCGATTGGATGCTCTTGTTCGGCATTGGCATCGCAACCTTTGCCGCTATCATCGCAAGCCAGGCCCTGATCTCCGGAACATTCACCCTGGTAAATGAAGCCATGAAGTTAAAACTATGGCCCATGACCCGAGTGCGTTATCCGAGTGAATTACAGGGGCAGATCTATATCCCATCCATCAACTGGATATTGATGCTGGGATGTATTGCCGTTGTATTGATCTTTCAGGAGTCCGCGTCTATGGAAGGAGCGTATGGTCTTGCTATTGCAATTAATATGCTAATGACCACCTTGCTGTTGGTATTCTACTTTAGTACCGCAAAACACTCCACATTTCGAACCATACTGATTGGTGTAGTATTTTTTAGCCTGGAAGGTATGTTTCTGGTTTCAAATCTTGTTAAGTTTTCGCATGGTGGGTGGTTTACTTTTATGATCGCGGCAGTATTTTTTATCATTCTGTTTGTTCAGGTTCGCGCGAGACGGTTGAGGACGCGGCATACTGAATTCGTTGACCTCAAACATTATGTTCAAATGATTCATGATTTGCAAAATGACACCACTGTCCCAAAAGAGGCCACAAATCTTGTTTATCTTGCCGTTGCCGACAGTAAACGTTACATTGACTCGAACATCATTTATTCGATTTTCAAAAAACGACCAAAACGCGCAGACGTGTACTGGTTCTTGCATGTTGATACGGTCGACAGCCCCTTTACCAGCAGGTATATTGTCGATACCATTATTCCAAAGAAATGCTTCTTTGTAAACATCAGACTTGGTTTTAAGGCTGATCACCGCATCAACTTAATCTTTAACAGAATTATCCATGAGATGGCCGACGCCGGGGAAATGGATTTAACAAGTCCATATCCTTCCCTTCACAAATACAGTATGGTGGCGGATTTCAAATTCATCATTCTGCAATCCTGGGCCTCATCCGACAGTGTTATCTCCAATCTTGACCGACTGATCATCCAGGGCTACCGTCTGCTGAAACGTTTTAGCCTGTCCACCGAAGAGCATTATGGAATTGAAGCGGGCAACCTGGAAATTGAAAAAGTACCCATACGGGTCGGACCTATAGCCAAAATACGAATTGATAGAGTTCGCGAAGAGTTACCCCTTGTCTCTGAAAATAACAAGCGCTTAACAAGGGAAAGGGCAACAAAAGGAACTAAGTAAGCGATTGCTGCAGAAGTTACGGCGTTCTGTTTACACACATTCACACCTGGTCAAAGCAGACTGGTGCCAGGTTTCAGAAGTCATCGGTATCAGAACTTCAGAATCGGCAATCAAGGTCAGAACGTAGTCAACTTAAGGCAGCATGGACAGTTTCTTTTGCAGTAATTTCTTCTCCAAAGGCGAATGTGTCAGCCCTATCGCCCTTTCAAGGAATTTTTTGGCCTCATCCTTTTTATTTGAATGCCGGTACAACTCACCCAGCACGGCCGGGAATAAATACTTGGATTCAAGGTGCTTGTCAATTTCAGGAATTGAATAGATGGATTCAATCGCTTTTTGAAAGCCATCGATCTTACTGATAACTATACAGCGGTTGAGCAATACTACAGGTGAAGGATTGATTAGCACAAGCCGGTTGTACAGCGATAATATTCCGGGCCAGTTTGTTTCTGAAAAACGCTGTGCTATGGAATGCTCCGAAACAATAGCCGCCTCGAGGTGATATTCGCTCAGTTCTTCTCCCCCCATGGATTTTTCAAAATATTCCAATCCGATAGCAATCAATTCATGGTTCCATTTGGTTCTGTCCTGGTCTTCGAGCAGAACGATCTCGCCGTCTTCGTCCAACCTGGCATCGAATCGCGAGGCCAGCAGGCTTAACAGCGATACCAATGCATAACACTTTGGATAGTTGGTGAAATTATTCTGCGTAAGCAAGAGCGATAGACGAATCGCTTCT
>DATBVZ010000388.1:0-3057 GCA_036515095.1 Cyclobacteriaceae bacterium
TCATGGTCGTGTTTTTGCAGTTTCATAGCAGATGGGTACGATCAGGGAATACGCAGGACTTCTGAAGCTGACACTGAGGCGATGGTTTGACAGAAACCCCTTTCGCAACAGCACGGTAATCGCCTACTATACGCTTTTTTCACTTCCGGGATTGTTGATCATAGTCATTAACATTGTCGGGTATTTTTACGGGCCTGATAATGTAACCGAAAAGATCACGACCCAGATCATGGAGATTTTCGGGAGCCAGGTGGCTGGGGACGTTAAGGCTATAGTGACAGAGGCCCACGTGCTGGAGGATAACACGTTTGCTTCAATAGTTGGGGTAGCGGCCATTCTCTTTGGCGCCACGGGGGTATTTTATCATTTGCAACAAACCCTCAATATTATCTGGGAAGTAAAACCAAAGCCAAAACAGATGTTCCTCAAGCTGATAAGGGACAGGTTGTTCTCGTTTGGAATGGTACTCGCCATCGGATTCCTGCTTTTGGTTTCCTTTGCTTTGTCCACCCTGATTACTGTCGTCAGCGGGTGGGTGACGGATCATCTGTCGAAATCACTGAGTCTGCTTTTCTACGCACTGGATGTCATTCTTTCGTTAGGGATTATTACCTTTCTCTTTGCAGCGATCTTTAAGTTTCTGCCTGATGTAAAAATTCTATGGCGTGACGTCTGGGGCGGGGCAATAATAACCTCCATTCTCTTCATCATCGCAAAATTTATCCTCGGGTTCTACTTTGTCCATAACGATCCAGGATCAGCTTACGGTGCTGCCGGTTCAATAATCGTGATCCTTCTCTGGGTAAGTTATGCGGGAATAATTCTGTTGTTTGGCGCGGAGTTCACCCGGGTGCACACCCGTCATTTCAGACCCAATATTGAAATTTCAGAGTATGCAGTTCCGATCGAGGATACGGAACTCAAGCAAATGAATGAAGCGCTTAACTTTGAGGCGCGACCGCATTCCCACAAGAAGGCCGAAGGGAAGTAAGCGCGCACCACCGCCTCAGACAGCCGGTACGGGTCCGCGCGAAATGCTAGTGAACGCTTTGCCGTTCTTCCACGAACGCCCGGCATTCCCTGGCGCATGTCCTGCAGGCTTCAGCGCATTCCCTGCAATGATCCATTTTGGCCGCGTGCTTTTCACACTCGTCGGCACAGGCATCGCATACCTCGGCACATAGTTGGCACAGCCTCACCGCCTGCGGTGCTTCAACAGACATGACTTCCGCTGCTGCCCGGCAAACGACGGCGCATTGCCGGTCCAGTTCGATACAACGGGTTAGCCTGTCTATTTCCTCTTCATGAAGGCATGCAGAAGCACAACGTTCACATGCCACCGAACATTCGAAACACGCCTCGATGCATCTTGAAAAATCGTTCGTATTCATATGTCCTTTCGTTTTGTTCAGAATCTCTACATCAAAAAAGCTGCCAGGCGGCGTCAGTGTTTTGCCCTGTGAATGGAGAAAATAAAGGTCTGTCCAACGCCTGTTAATTATTGATCCGGACCGGATTAAAATGCTTCCGGATCAGTACACAATTTGTGGATTGTCGGGAAATACAATCCCTACATGTAGAATTGCTTTCCCCTGTTGATCGATGAGTATGACCGCTGATTGGCACTTCATTCGTCCTGATAAACACATGCAGGGTCGGGACAGTTTGGAATGGTATTTGACCTTCGTTGGGTAGTCTGTTTCTTTTGGGGTGTTCTGATTTTGACAAATAATCATTTTCAGATCTGAGATCACACTCATTGAACTTGATCCGGGTAATGCCGGCGCAAGGAAAGAACTGACCGAAGGGCCGTCTTCTCTATTGAGCAGGCGGCCCTTCCTAATTTTACGACAGTCGCTGCAGAAGTGGCACGCAATTTATTTATTCAACGTAAATGACCGAATCATGAAAACAGCCAAAAAGAATCAAAAGGATGGGAAGAACCCACGCAGCCAAGCCGGGGAAGAATTTCCCGGTTATCCGAAGTATGATCCGAATGCAGACATAACACGACGGGCCAAAAGGGTGCCGGGCAGTCTTGATGATGAATTATCCGTGGCGAGCGATAAAGGCACAAATCCGGACACCGATCAGGGTGCGGAGAATCAATCCGACGTTCCAGGCGGCGAAAGCGAATTTGATGTTACGAAGGAAGACCTTCAGGCACTGGGACCCAAAGACCTGAGCATGGACATGGGCGATGACGAACAACTGAAACAGCGAACCAGCCCTGTGGATTTTGCAGGAAAGGATCTTGATGTACCCGGAACGGAACTTGACGATGCGGAAGAAGAAACAGGGAGCGAGGACGAAGAAAATAACCCCTACAGCCTTGGAGGGGACAGCAAGGAAAACCTGGAAGAACGGAAGGACTAATAGTGTAAATCAGCGCTTCATGCTATGACATCAAGAGACGGAAATTGCATCAGTCTATGGCAGGATAAGGCGGAGGAATTCACACCGTCCCTGGTTTCCTCAGACAAGCGATATGATGTAGCGATAGTTGGAGGCGGAATCACAGGCATAACTACCGGTCTGTTGCTCCAGCGGCGGGGAAAGTCCTGTGTCGTCTTCGATTCGTATAATCTGTGTTTCGGCACAACCGGAGGTACAACAGCACACCTCAACACCATCCTGGACACTCCTTATCCGAAAATGATTAAAGACTTTGGAAAAGAAAAGTCCGTCCTTGTTGCCAGGGCCGTAAGAGAATCCCTTGATCTGGTACGTGATCATGTGGCGAAATACAAGATTGATTGCGGTTTCCAGGAAGCACCTGGCTACGTTTTTTCGCAGAACGAAGAAGAAACCAGGGAACTTGAAGGAATTTACGATGCATGCCTGCAACTTGGTGTCGATGTGCAGTTCATTGACAGCCTGCCCGTCGGTATTTCCTTCAGCAAGATCCTCATGGCCAAAGGCCAGGCTAAATTCAATCCTGTAGAATACGTGTACGGTCTTGCCCGGGCATTTGAACAGTCCGGTGGTGTCATCCGGCAAAACTGCCGCGTCAACAACGTTACAGGAAACGGCGATCTTTTCCTTGAGACCGCTCAG
>DATBVZ010000389.1:0-10719 GCA_036515095.1 Cyclobacteriaceae bacterium
AAATATAGATGGTTAAACAAATAACGCATCGATGCCAGGACCCGGTCTGTATCGCAATTGAATGCGTTGACAGTTATGGACACAATCATTATTAGCTTTCTCTTACTAATTTATCGTGTCAGAAGAAAAATTTTTCATTCCGGTTGACAACCCCGGCTATGCTTCGTGTGTCTATTGGATCGAGTATGAGATCAATTACAATACGCAGACTTATCCTCCTCATCATCGGAATAGCGGTGGCTATTGCTACGGGATTATTCACCGGTGTATTGGGAATGAGTGTTTAGTAATCAATCCGGGCGACGAGCGATCGCAGGCGTCGGACACCGACCACGCTCAACCCTTAGAGCCTGACCTGACCTTACAGCCTGATCCTTACTTCATCTTTATAGTCGACCGGGACCCTGAGGGGCATTCCGTGATAATTGAGCTTCAGTGCCCCTTTATATTGCACATTCAACTTTCTTCCTCCCAGCATCCCGAGGAGTGTATCCACGAGGCCAATGTCTTCCATTGCCAGGCTAACCTCCAGGGGCACAGTAAATTCACCTTGAGAAGGTATTACGGTCTTCAGGTGCTGATCGATTGCCGCCACCTTTTTCCCGTCAACGAATACGTCCACCGTTATCCTGCGGAGTTTCATACGCATCCTGTTTGGATTATAGAACACGGCCTGGGCCTGGAGCTTTGGTCCTTCGGTGGCATCTACAACAACATCCTTTATTTGACGAAGCACAATGTCTTCTTCCGGCTTGCAGGACATGCCAATCCCCCATATCAAAGCGAATAGGATCATGCTCCATAACCCCTGGTTATACCTGGTCGCCACCAGTTCTTGCAATAACCTGTTTTTCATTCGTCCTGCCTTTTGTACTACGACTGATTTTGTGTCGGATTGTTACGCAGTCCGCACTGATACATCAATTTCCAGGCCATCAAAAAGACCCGATCTGTTTGCAATAAAGAAAAATACGGGGTGCTACCGAAACAGTGCCGGATGGATGTCTTCCCAGGTTGTGGTTTCCTGTACGGCGCGCCCGATGGCGATCAATGCGGCCTCGCCTTGAAGTTTGCCAAGAAAGGTGATGCTGGTTGGGCTGCCTGCCTCATTGAATCCATTGGGCAGGACAAGGCACGGATGGCCGGTAAGGTTGGTCATCAATAGCTGATCACCCGCGTAAGTGGGCACAACGATAGCGTCGAAATCTTTCGTCCGTTCGTGGTACTCCCGGATAAGGATCTGCCTTATGCGCGTAGCGTTAACATATTCCACCGCTGGAATAAACCGCGCAGAACGAAAGTAGTTCGGCCAGGCACGCTTGTGCTGGTTTACCAGCAGGCTGTCGCGGCGGGAGCGCGTAAGTTCGTCAAAGGCAGCGGCCGCCTCTGAACCCAGAATAATGCTGAGTGCAGATGCAGGGATATCTTCAGGCAGCTTGACATCCACCAGCTTAATACCCAGCCCGGTAATACGATCAAGTACCTGTTGGTTTCGCGCCCGATTAACCGTATCCCTGTCAAAAAGGTCCTTGACGTACCCTACTTTAAGATTACGGATATCAGCATGTGCATTATAATTGAACGGAGCATCCCTGACCGACTGATCCTTGCCATCCGGGCCACGGATGACCTCGAACACGAGCGCGCAGTCAAGTGCAGAACGGCAGATCGGACCAATCTTATCCATGCTCCAACTTAGCGCCATCGCTCCGTGCCGGCTCACCAGCCCAAAAGTGGGTCGCAGCCCAGTGGTTCCGCAACGCGTTGAGGGTGAAACAATTGATCCCCAGGTTTCGGTGCCGATAGCAAAACCCACCAATCCCGCCGCTGTGGCCGCCGCGGAACCTGCCGACGACCCGCTGGAGCCTTCCCGGAGGTTCCAGGGATTCTTTGTCACACCGCCATACCAGATATCGCCCATTGCCAGCGCCCCCATAGTCAGCTTGACGACCAATATCGCTCCGGCCCGATCCAGCTTTTCGACTACGGTCGCCGTTTCATCGATCACCTGATCCTTATAGGGCATGGCGCCCCATGTGGTTTTCGTCCCTTTTACTGCAAGCAGATCTTTTATTCCATAGGGTATTCCATGCAAGGGTCCCTTGTATTCTCCGGATCCTATCTCTTCATCGGCTTTTTTAGCCTGCTCAAGCGCCTGCGTTTCCAGGATTGTTATTACGCATTGAAGTGTGTCCCCGTATTTCTTCAGGCGTTCGATATAGAGTTTCGTAAGTTCCGTTGATGTTACTTTTCTTGTTTCAAGCAGTACGGCCAATTCATGAACCGGAAGGAACGCAATCCCTTCTCCGGTGGCAGGAAGGCCAACCTGCTTTGGCAATGCCCAATCAATAGGATGTTGTACGCTATCGCCTTTGAAGCCCGGCGGGTAGGGATTAAAAAGTAATGACATGCCTGTGGAATTATCCAGCAGGAACGCGTGAATCTCTTTGTATTTGTCCCGGTTGTCATCCAGGTTCGATTGCATTGAATCGCGTTCGGCCTCAGTAAGGGAGAGATCGTAATACGGCTCGATGGACTTCGTTGGATAGTTCGTCTCCTGCGCAACTGCGGCCCCGGCAATGATCAGGAAGGCAGGGATCAGGATAGGGAAGAAAATGGATCTGAAGACAGGTTTCATAGGGATCGTTCTGCGGGAAGGCAAGTAAAATAATCATAATTGTCCTTTTTATGTAATCCTCCGAAAAGGAAATCAGGCGCCTATAGCGTAAAATTATCCCGCCGGAATTCTTTGCAACCGATTGCCGAAAAGTTCTACTTTTTCACGATCCACGCGATCACGTCTTTCAGGCGTTCCTCGCTTAGATCGTTCTTATAGTAGCGACTGATGAACGCTATCTTTAATTCTTTGTCAGAAATGCCCGGCCGCTCTTTTCGGATACCCGAGAGTACAAGCTGACGCACATCCTCCATCATCTGCAGACCCATAAGAAATCGCTGACCGGGGGTTTTGGACAGTATGATTTCCAGTTGCTTTTTATGAATATGATCAGGTGTGTCGTTCACTTCGGAAGTAGATCAAAGGTTTTGAGATTTAATTGCTCAATCCAGGATACAATATAGACAATGTCCAAATCCCCGCTTTCAAGCAGATTTTTAATATCATTCATTTGCTTTTCGCTCTGAACATCCTGTATCCAAATCAATTTTGAGATAATAAGGTCTTCCGCGGTTACAAGCCAGGCACTAAATCCCATTACTTCAATCCGAACCCTTCTTTTGAATTCCAGGAATCGGTAGACCGTATTTTTTCTTACGACGAAATCGATCTTGTACCCGGATCGATGATCGATAACGTTAAACATCCCCGTCCGTTCAATTTCCTCATCAATTGTTGGTTTATGAATGTAGAAATTGCTGCCAAAGATCGACATAAATGATGCAAGCGAATGCTTGTCCAATTCAATCACAATGTCAATGTCGCGGGTCATCCGGGGGATCGTGTAGCAATTCATTGCCACACTTCCCGAAATCATGTAAGGAATACCTTCTTGCTCCAGGGCGGTCACGATTTCTTTGAGAAGATCCGTCAGCATAGGCACGCAACTTATGAAACGCCTGTAACAATAATTGCCATAATCGTAACATTTAAGCGAAAACAGGCCATTTTGAGGCATCTGGTTTGATGGCGCAGACAACCATGCGTAATAATGCCCGTAACAATGCCATGATCAGACGAACGGCCGGTTGGCCTTTTCGGCCTGGTCACAAACGAAAATCAAACTTTTACAATTTTATGAAAATGCCTTTCTTATCAACCCGGATTATTCTCAAGAAAACAACCTACGCTGCCTTTCTTTTGACTGCTGCTATGTTCATCGCGGCATGCAGCGATGATGATGAAAACCCTTTCGCCGCCGACGTACAGAAGGCCGTTGGCACGTATGCTGTGGAAGACACAGATGAGGGGGACGAAGTTGAGACCTATTCAATATCGATCGCCCAATCGAACGCAGGTGGCCCCAATTTAGAGATCAGCAACTTCGGAGACATTATGTATGTACCTGTAAAGGCGCTTATTAAGGGCAACACGCTGACTGTTCCTCCTCAGACATTTACCGGCAAGACCATGACCATTATCATTTCAGGTCAGGGTACGCTGAATGGCAGCACGTTGAATTTCGATTATACCATCGAAACGGATGATGACTACCTCCTGGAACACTCTTGTGTTGCAGCAAAACAAAATAACTAAAATCCCCCCAGGAGCCCCGGGGGTGTGGCGCAAGCCCACCCCCTTCCTTTTTCCCATCAATAAAATTCTGGCGATCCATGTGGATATGCTCTTGTTCCCGATTGTTTTTTGTTGCGGGAAGCATGTAAACCTGTGCTCCTATGCTTAAGTTGCGGGCATGGAACTGTCGCCGAAAAAGCTTTTTCTTCTGGATGCCTATGCCCTGATCTATCGCGCTCATTTTGCATTCACGAAGAGTCCCCGTATCAACTCGAAAGGACATAACACATCCGTTCCCTTTGGTTTTACCAACACATTACTTGAAGTATTACAAAAGCAAAAGCCTACGCACATTGGGGTGGCTTTCGATACAGCGGCTCCAACCTTCCGCGACAAGATCTTCGAATCCTATAAGGCGACACGCCAGGAAACACCCGAAGATGTTCGGTATGGGATACCCAGGGTGAAGGAGATCATAAAAGGCTTTGGCATTCCGATCATTGAAATGGACGGCTTTGAGGCCGACGATATCATCGGGACGCTTGCCTACAAAGCTGCTGAGCAGAGCTTTGAGGTCTACATGATGACCCCTGACAAAGATTTCGGTCAGCTTGTACACGACAGGATCCTTCTTTATAAACCTTCCTACATGGGCAATGTGGTGGACATCATGGGGGTCCGGGAGGTTTGCGATAAGTGGGACATCACCGAAGTCTCACAGGTTACGGACATTTTGGGCCTCCAGGGCGATTCGAGTGATAATATACCGGGAATACCGGGTATCGGACCTAAGACCGCAGCAGCATTACTTAAGAAATACAAAACGGTGGAAGGTATTATCGCGCATGCCGGAGAACTCAAGGGAAAGCAGAAGGAACTCGTTGAGGCCTACGGCGGGCAAGCCATTCTTTCCAAGAAATTGGCTACTATCATTACGGATGTTCCCATCGAATTCAATCCGGGAGAACTGGAATATAAAGGGCCTGATCCGGATATTCTGAAACCGATATTTACGGAACTGGAATTCAAGACTATTTCGGCAAGGGTGTTTAATGAAGGGGTGGCATCGGTGCGATCACCGCAGACTGCTCAGCTGTCAATGTTCGGTTCCACATCGGACGAAAGCGGCGGGGCCGAAGTGATTGCCGAATCAAAAAGTTTTAGCCGTGCTTCAGTCACCTACCTGGTCATAAATGATGGGCCGGCGATCAAAGCGCTCATCAGCAAGCTGAGCAAGCAGAACGCTATAGCTATCGAAGTGACTGCGAGCGGGTCTTCAGACGATCCGGTGATTGAAGGCCTGGCTTTCTCTGCTTCTCCCGGTGAAGCCTTTTACGTTCCCGTAACCAAAGAGTTTCCTTCCGATGTGCTCATCCGCGAATTCCACCCGGTGCTGATCAATGAAAAGATTACCAAGGTGGGTCATAATCTCAAGGCTTCCATCCTGGCGCTCAAAATTCATAACAGCGATCTGTCCGGAAAGATGTTTGACAGCATCCTTGCCCATTACCTCATAGAACCGGAAGCGTCGCATGATCTGGCCGTACAATGTAGTCAGTACCTCGGTTACAGCCTGTTGCCGGATAATGAAAGTACGCCGGCAGACCGTGCTTGTGAACGAGTGGACCAGGTTCTTCAACTAAGGGGCAAGCTCGGGACCGAACTGGAGAAACGCGGTCACACCGACCTGATGAGCGATGTAGAAATGCCCTTGGCAAGGGTACTTGCATCGATGGAATTTGAAGGTGTCACGGTTGACGTCCAAACGCTCCGCACAATGTCTGATGAACTTCGCATCGAGAGTGAGCGCGTTCAGGCAGAGATATTTGCACTGGCAGGTGAACAATTCAACATTGGTTCACCAAAACAACTGGGTGAAATCCTGTTTGAAAAAATGAGGCTCCTTGACAAACCGCGGAAAACCAAAACGGGGCAATATGCCACCGGTGAGGACGTCCTTCAGGGTCTTTCCCTTCAGCATGAGATTGCCCGTAAGATCCTGGACTTCCGGGAATACGAAAAACTGCGGTCTACTTATGTGGATGCACTTCCGCGGATGATCAGCGGCCGGGACGGAAGAGTACATACGGACTACCGGCAGGCCTGGGCTGTCACCGGGCGGCTGAGTTCCAACAATCCCAACCTTCAGAATATTCCCATCAGAACTGAGAAAGGCAGGGCGATCCGCAAAGCCTTCGTAGCGCGGAACGAGGATTTTCTGTTTATGTCGGCGGACTATTCCCAGATCGAACTTCGGATCGCCGCTGCATTCGCAAAGGATTCCACCATGATCGAGGCATTCCGCACCGGCAGGGACATACACACCACCACCGCAGCAAAAGTTTTTAAAGTTTCTGTGGACCAGGTTGACCCCAACATGAGGCGCAAGGCAAAGGAGGTGAATTTTGGAATACTGTATGGAAGCACCGCTTTCGGACTCGCTCAAAACCTGGGGATATCCCGCGCAGAGGCCGCAGAAATCATTCAATCCTATTTCAGCGAGTTTCCATCCATTAAGCGGTACATGGATGATGCTATTAATAAGGCGCGGGAACTTCATTATGTTGAAACCATACTGGGACGGAGAAGGTATCTTCGCGATATCAATTCAAGGAACATAACTACCCGTGGTTTCGCCGAGCGCAACGCCATCAATGCGCCCATTCAGGGAAGCGCTGCCGACATTATCAAAATTGCTATGATAAATATTCAGGCGTGGATTGAAAAGGAGCGATTACGATCGCGCATGATCATGCAGGTTCACGATGAGTTGGTCTTTGATGTTCACAAGGAAGAGGTCGATATCATGAAACAAAGCGTTGTACACCTGATGAAAACAGCGGTGAGCCTGGAAGTACCCATGGAGGTGGAAGCTGGTATCGGCGCCAACTGGCTGGAGGCGCATTAGGGGTAATGAGTGAATGAGTGAATGAGCGAATGGGGTTTATCTGCCGGCCCTGGCAATTATTTCCTCCTCACTGATATGGCGGAAAGAGAAGCGATAGCCTTCGTAAATGGCCAGACCGTAAAACAAGATGTCGATCGGGCTGAATGATTCCATCATCACCCTGGGCACGAGGCCATAATCGATCCCAAGGAAAACCTGGAAATAACCAAGTCCCTCGTCGTTTGCTATGAATCCAATCATGCTGAACAGGTTGCCAAGCAGGCACCCCACCAGGGCCAGGACTGCCCCGAGTACGCCAAATTCGGTTTCCAAACCTTTGCCCGTAAAGCGAACCGTGTATCCTACCAGAAATCCGACACCAACAGCCATATAACCGACCTGCAGGTTGGTGGCTACTGTGATTATCGCCCAAAGTAGCGCACCGATCAAGGCAGCGGCAGTACCACCCAACAGGGCCAGGGGCATGTTCTGCTCCAACCGCAATTGCTCGTGAAACTGGTACAATTTACCCTCATCCAGGATGGTCATCGTAGCCTGAGGTTGGGAATTTTGCTGATTTTCCATAGGTTAGGGGAATTTCAAGACCAGAAAATTAATATCCCTGATTTATCCGCGCGGTGGAAACAGGGCCAGGTCCCTAATCATGTAAGGAATATTCGCAATTCGTCCATTCCTCTCAGAATGCCAATCAATGCTATCACACCGGAAGACATAACTGCGGCCCACGACCGCATTAAGCCTCACATTGTGAGGACACCCATCCTGACAAGCCCTGTCGTTGACAGGTATGCGGGTTGCTCAATATTCTTTAAATGCGAGAACCTTCAGCAAATCGGAGCCTTTAAGGCACGCGGGGCAACCAATGCTGTGTTGTCTCTTTCCCCGGATCACCTAAGCCACGGAGTAGCCACTCACTCATCGGGAAATCACGCCCAGGCGGTTGCGCGCGCCGCAAAACTTGCCGGCATAAATGCCTATGTGGTAATGCCCCGTACGGTAGCCCGGATCAAGAAGAGAGGTGTACTGTTTTACGGCGGAAATATCATTGAATGCGAGCCCACCCATCAATCACGCGAAGCCGTGCTGGCCGGTGTGATCCGGGAGACAGGAGCACAGGAGATCCATCCTTATAACAACTATGCAGTGATCGCGGGTCAGGCCACCGCATCGGTTGAACTGTTAAACGAAGTGAAGGACCTTGATTTCCTTTTCGTACCCGTGGGCGGTGGCGGGCTGCTCAGCGGAACCTTGCTTACCGCGCGATACTTTTCTCCTTCAACACGGGTCCTGGCAGGAGAACCTGAAGGAGCCGATGATGCTTACCGTTCACTCCTATCCGGCAAAATCGAGGAATCACAAGCCGATTCTATAGCGGATGGGCTACTGGCTTCGTTGGGCGACAAAACGTTTCCGATAATAAGGGAACTCGTAAGCGGCATCATCACGGTTACCGACGCTTCGATATTGTCGGCAATGCGAATGCTTTGGGAAGAATTGAAACTTGTTGCGGAGCCTTCCGGTGCCGTGCCCCTTGCGGCGCTGCTGAAGGAAAAAGAAAGGTTCAGTGGTAAA
This sequence comes from Cyclobacteriaceae bacterium, assembly GCA_036515095.1. Lineage (GTDB taxonomy): Bacteria > Bacteroidota > Bacteroidia > Cytophagales > Cyclobacteriaceae > ZC4RG29. The sequence goes on from DATBVZ010000389.1 coordinate 8,673, forward strand.
AGAATTGGGATCATTATCAGCGGCGGAAATATAGACCTTGACCGCGCAATGTCATTACTCTCCCAGGCAACGGTTGTGTAGCAGGCCTTGTGCCCGGGATGGAGCGATGGCCACTTCCTGACCTCTTACTTCTTTTTCGATTGCTCCCTGAACCGGTCAAATTTTGATTCCGGGCGCTTTGGAAACACATTATTCCGCACATTCACATCAGCCAGTTTGGATTCAGGGTCGATGATCAGCGACCGGACCTCTTTCTCCTTGACGAAAACTTTGGTTATTACCTCCTCATTCCGTCGCCATATTTCTGCGGGCAGAATTTCGGTTTCCTCCGATCCATCGGTAAACGTCCACTCAAGGATCACGGGTGTCACCAGCCCACCTGCATTTCGAAGCGTCACTTCATACAGGTTCTTGTCTTCCAGCGCGCCGATTACGGCGGCATTATCAATCCTGTTGCGATACTCTCCGTAGGCCTGGACCGGTGCATTCATGAGATCAAACGGAATTGGCCCTGCACTAAAATCATTCAATGGTCTGTCGCCCTCCTTTCCGAGGTCCCCTTGTTTTACGTTCCGGTTCCTGCTTTCGAGATCCTCTGCCTGAGCGCTTACCCGGTACCACGTTACCGACTCCACCTCCACGTCTACATTATCCGTTCCAAAAAACCAGCCGCGCCAGAACCAATCCAGATCTACCGCCGAGACATCCTCCATTGTACGGAAGAAATCAGCCGGTTTGGGATGGCGGAAGGCCCACCGGTTTGCATATTCCCTGAAGGCCTTATCAAAGAGTTCTTTCCCTATTACCGTCTCGCGCAGGATGGTCAATGCCGCTGCCGGCTTGTAATAGGCATTGTTGCCATACTCCGAGTCGCGCACGTTGTCAGCGGATGTCATGATCGGGCGCATGATGCTCTTATCCCCTTTCATATAACCGGTCACGCTACCCGGTAGTCCCTGAGTAAAATTCAATTCGGGATATCTTTCGCGAATTGTTTCTCCTTCGAGGAACGTGTTGAGCCCTTCATCCATCCAGGCCCACTGACGTTCATCTGAATTAACGATCATCGGGAAAAAGTTATGACCCACCTCATGAACGATCACACTGATCAGCTTTGTCAGCGTAGACTTTGAATAACTGCCATCTTCCGACGGCCGGCCAAGATTGAAACAGATCATGGGGTACTCCATTCCGATGTCGGCAGTGTGGACCGAATAGGCTACCGGGTATGGATACGCCAACGTTCGGGATGAGTACGATTCAAGCGCATTCTTTACAGCCAGCGTTGATTCCTTGCTCCACAACGGATTGCCTTCTTTCGGGTACAACGACATTGCCAAAGGCGTTTTGTCCACCAATCGCACGGCCATGGCATCCCAGATAAATTTCCGGGAATGGGCAAACGCAAAGTCCCTTACATTTTCAGCCCGAAACACCCAGGTGCTTTTTCTCCTTGTCCGCAGCTTTTCTTTTTTGCGGGCCTCTTCCTCTGTCACGATATACACCGGCTTATCGAACGTCTTTTTCGCTCTTTCAAGGCGATCCATTTGTTCCCTGGACAGAACATCCCGGGGGTTTTGCAGCAACCCGGTCGCTCCCACGATATGGTCTGCCGGCACCGTTATCGTTACATCATAATTTCCAAAGGTCAGCGCGAACTCACCTTGCCCAAGGAATTGCTTGTTCTGCCAGCCTTCATAATCATCAAAGACGCACATTCTCGGATACCATTGAGCAAATGCGTAAACGTAATTGTCGTCTTCAGGAAAGTATTCATAGCCGCCCCTGCCTTCGGTAAACATCATGCGCTCATACTCATGGTAGGTCCATGCAATTGAAAAGGAATACTTTTCTCCGGTGCGCAGGGGCTCAGGAAGATCGATTCGCATCATGGTATTGTTGATACCATGCGGCAGGGGATCTCCACCCGCGTCAACCACGGACGTGATCGTGAATCCGCCCTGGTAGTCCGACATATCAATGTTGCTGTGGTTCAGAAAATAAGCGGGAATTGAATCGAACAATTTACCAGGCTGTGACAAAGTGG
>DATBVZ010000390.1:0-6596 GCA_036515095.1 Cyclobacteriaceae bacterium
GCATCGATCGTCTCGAGTATTTCAAACTTTTCAAAGTGAAGAACTTCCAGCGTATAAAATGGAAGAAGCAGAAAGATTTGCCAGAACATGATCCAGAATCCCGAAAAGATCAGCAGAAAGGTCATGAACCTGATGTTGGCAAACACCATCAGCATGTCCTGAAAGACTTTGCCAAATGTTCGCACGCGATGAGTGCCGGAAGCGCCGGACAACGGTTCCCGAAAGAATAGTACTGTACCGAGCAACAGAAGGAGCGATGTCAGCGAAGACATTACAAGAACGAATTCAATACCCAACCCCTCGCGTACCTGCAACGCGACCAGCGGACCGACAGCGCCTCCGATATTTACCAGTGTATAATAAATAGAAAAGCCCAAAGCCTTGGCTTCGGGCCTGGAAGTCCGGTCGACCGTCCCAACAATGCAGGGTTTGATAAGGGAACCGCCCACCGCAGTAAGAACCAGCACCACAATGATATAGGTTTTCTTCCCAACCGCTTCGGCAATACCCTGTCCAAACTCCATCCCTGCCATGCCGATAAGAAAATATCCGGCGCAGAAGATGGTAAAACAAGCCATCAGGGTTTTCTTAAAACCGTATTTGTCAACAAATACACCCGCGACCACGGGCAATGAGAATATCAGTCCGGAAAAAATACCTGCCAGCGTACCCGCATCGGCTTCCAGGCCGGCCTTGTTGGCAAGAAATACAACCAGAACAGCCTTGGCGCCATAGAATGCCAGCCGTTCAAATAACTCCAGCACGTTGGCAACCCAAAACGTGGACTCAAATCCATACCGGATCTCACGGTACCGGTCACGAAATCCCATCCGCGGCCGGAATTTTTTTTCGACTTAAAACCAAAATGAAACAGAATAAAATTCTTCGCATAGGCATTTTTCAGAATATCCTTATGGCGAATAAAATAGTGGCCAAAAGAAATCTAAAGACAGGTTCAAAGTAGGTGTATAATTTTACTTTAACAAACTCTCCTTCACCGGCAAAAACATCAAAAATATAGCATTTCAATCGTTTGTGCTAACAGTTATTTGGTAACTTTGTGCACATTGTTAACCGAAATAATAACTGAATGCAACACGTTGGCCTGGTGCCTGACAGTCCCTCTCTGGCGGACACCGGAATTACCCATGGCACTGCTCACTGGAATCTGTCACCCGAAGAGCTGGCCAACATCTCACTGGAAAGCGGACAAGCTGTACTAACCCGTTCGGGTGCGATAGCAGTTGACACCGGCGAATTCACCGGACGGGCGCCGCGTGACCGGTTTATTGTCAGGGACAGCATTACGGAAAAAGCAGTCTCATGGAGCGACATCAACATTGGCTTCGAGCCGAAGCGTTTTGAACGGCTTCTGGGGAAGGTCGCAGCGTATCTCAATGGCAAGGAGATTTATGTTCGGGATTCCTTCGCATGCGCTAATCCCGCCTATCGGGTAAATATTCGTGTAATTACCGAGTACCCGTGGTCGAATCTCTTTGCCTTCAACATGTTCCTGCGGCCGAAGCCGGAGGAGCGGAGAAGGTTTGCCCCTGAATGGCACATCATCAATGCACCGGGCTTCAGGGCCAACGCCCCGGAAGATGGCACACGGCAAGGCAATTTTTCCATCATTGATTTCTCGCGCAGAATTATTCTTATCGGCGGGACGGGTTATACGGGCGAGATCAAGAAAGCCATGTTCTCCGTACTGAATTTTGTGCTCCCTAAAACGAAGAATGTGCTTCCCATGCATTGTGCGGCAAACGCAGGTGGTGCAGGCGATGTTGCTTTATTTTTCGGACTCTCCGGTACCGGCAAAACCACGCTATCAGCAGATCCTGAACGAAAGCTAATCGGCGATGACGAGCATGGGTGGGCGCCTGACCAGACGATTTTCAATTTTGAAGGTGGATGCTACGCGAAGGTGATCAATCTTTCAGAAGAACGGGAACCTGATATTTTCAAGGCAATACGCCCCGGGGCGCTCCTTGAGAATGTCAGCCTCATAAAAGGCACCAGCGCAGTCGATTTTACCAACAGCTCGAAAACGGAGAATAGCCGGGTGAGTTATCCCATACATTATATTACCAACAGCCTGATCCCCTCTGTGGCCCGGGGTCCGAAGAACATTTTCTTCCTCGCATGCGATGCCTTTGGCGTATTGCCTCCGATCTCCAGGTTATTCGGGGAACTCATTTCCTATTACTTTATGTCAGGCTATACCGCCAAGGTCGCGGGTACGGAGGCAAATGTGACAGAACCCCGGATGACATTCTCCGCGTGTTTCGGCGCACCGTTCATGCCGCTGCACCCGTCCGTTTATGGCGGTATGCTAAGCAAGAAAATACAGGAGGCAGGCGCCTCGGTGTGGTTGGTGAATACCGGGTGGTCTGGCGGACCCTATGGCACCGGAAAGCGCATGAGCCTGGCGCATACCCGTGCCATGATCAAAGCGGCACTCGACGGATCCCTTGATAGCGTTGCCTACCGAAAGGACGAAATCTTTGGCGTTGATGTTCCGCTGACCTGCCCGAATGCTCCGCAGGAGTTGCTTGATCCTGCCCGCACATGGAATGACCCGGAGGCATACAAGCGCAAGGCGGCCTTTCTTGCCGCAGCCATGCAACGCAATTATGAAGGATTGTGGTCGCTATCCGACGACAACGGAATGAAGATCGCCGTCAAATAAATTGAATTAACCTAAACTGGAGAAAGGTATCCTGAGCAATCGGGATGCCTTTTTTTGTCGGAAGGCGGTCAATATGCGGCCCGTTTATGCGTTCCATTATTTATTATAACTTTGCGGACATGGAAAGACCATCCCGTAAGAAAAAACTGGGGGGATATCCGGCCACCGGTGTTGTGATCAGCACAACGCTGGCGCTCTTCGTTATCGGCCTGTTTGGATTGATCCTGATCTATTCCGATCGGTTTGAAAGGATAGTTCGTGAAAACGTGACCGTCAAAGTATATACCAGGAGTTCTCTTTCGGAAACCCAGCTCAAACAGGTAGAGCAAAGCCTGGCAACAAAGGAGTTTGTGTCGGATGCCGAAGACGCTATCGTGTTTGTATCCAGGGAGCAGGCTGAACAAAACCTGGGACACCTTGGCGAGTACAAGGAAGTTCTGGGCGATAATCCCTTCAAGGACATGTTTGAGGTTAAAATAGCGCCGGCGTATCACGATACCAGCAGCCTGAGCAAGATAAAAGTGGAACTGGAGAACGTAAGTGGTGTTTTTGATGCCGTTTATGAGAAAGACCTCCTCGATGACATCAATACGAATTTCACAAAAGTATCAATTCTGCTTATCGGTCTCGATGCCATTCTGTTGCTGACCGTTATTCTTCTGATCAATAATACCCTGCGGCTTGCGCTCTTTTCACAACGATTCCTTATCCGAAGCATGCAACTGGTTGGCGCAAAGAAGTGGTTTATCCAGCGCCCCTTCCTGTTCCGCGCAGGCCTCTACGGAATCCTCGCCGGGATATTCGCAGCCGGTCTTATTTTTTTTCTCACCCGCTACGCCTATGGCAAGATCGAAATGCTGGAAAAGCTTCACGATCAGCGTATGTATATGATGTTGCTGAGCTCCCTGTTGGTGATCGGCGCCCTCATCGCCGTAACAAGCACATACATCGCCATAAGGAGATATTTAAAAATGTCGCTGGATGAACTATATTAGCCGCGGGATTCGGATCCTGAGATTTTCGGAATCAAAATTCAGTTATGGATAAGAGCAAACTTCCTTTTGGGAAAAAAAATTATCAGTGGATGATCATCGGTATCGTTACCCTGGCAACTGGATTTGTAATCATGTCGCTGGATCAGCAACCTCATGGTTTTGGTTTTCTGGGCCTGACACTGGGACCAATCATTGTAATAGCCGGTTTCGTTATTGAGATCTTCGCCATCCTCATCACGCCGGAAGAAAAGAAATAGCTTCAATACTATTTTTCTCCCCGATGTCAATTATTGAATCGATTGTTCTCGCGATCATTGAAGGTGTGACTGAATTCCTGCCGGTATCTTCCACAGGCCATATCATCATTGGCTCGTCCGTAATGGGAATTGCATCGGATCCGTTCACAAAAATGTTTACGGTTGCTATTCAGTTTGGCGCCATACTTTCCGTCATCGTACTTTACTGGAAACGATTCTTTCAGTCCATCGACTTTTATTTGAAACTGTTTGTTGCCTTCCTTCCTTCAGCCGTCATCGGGTTATTGCTGGATAGTTATATCAACATGCTTCTCGAACGCGTCGATGTCGTCGGTTACATGCTCATCATAGGCGGTCTTTTTTTTCTGTTTGTTGACAAGGTGTTTGCATCCAACGAAACCGAGCCCGCGGGAGCTGTTAACTATCCGGTAGCCCTGAAAATCGGATTTTTCCAGACCGTGGCTATGATCCCCGGCGTCTCCCGGTCGGCTGCGACGATCATCGGGGGGCTTACCCAGGGACTGAATAAGAGGACAGCCGCAGAATTCTCATTCTTCCTTGCCGTACCAACCATGTTTGCCGCCACGGTCTATAAAATGTTTAATTACTACAGGGAGGGCGGATCCTTTGGGGGCGATGAGGTCGTCCTGCTTATCATCGGCAATATCGTGGCATTCGCTGTCGCCATGCTCGCCATTAAATCGTTCATCAACTTCCTGACGCGGCACGGCTTCAGGCTCTTCGGCTACTACCGGATCTTGCTTGGCATTGTGATACTGGTCCTGTTCTACTTCGGCGTCGAACTCTCCCTGGTATAAATGCAGCCCGCTACCGATGAAGGCCGCGTGATTCTGGTGAACAAACCGCTTGACTGGACCTCGTTCGATGTAGTAAATAAACTAAGGCACAAGCTTAAGGTCAGCAAGGCGGGTCACGCAGGTACGCTCGATCCCCTGGCAACGGGCTTGTTGATAGTTTGTACGGGAAAAAAAACGAAGGAAATAGAAAGTTTCATGGGTATGGAAAAGGAATACCGGGGAAAACTTGTGCTCGGTGCCACAACGGCGTCACACGATCTGGAGACGGAAGTCATCCCCTCCGCAGATCCGTCCGGTATCCCGGTAGGATCCCTGTTTGAAGCCACCAAAAAATTTACGGGCATGATCCTGCAAACGCCGCCGGCACATTCGGCTGTCAAAGTCGGAGGCAAGCGCTCATACACCCTGGCCAGAAAGGGTCGATCTGTCGAACTTCCTTCACGCACCGTTGAAGTACGTGTATTTGAGATCACGGATGTCGCCCTTCCTGAAGTCAGTTTCCGGGTTGTTTGTTCAAAAGGTACATACATACGGAGTCTGGTGCGCGACTACGGTGAATACCTGAACGTCGGCGCGTACCTTTCCGAACTGTGCCGAACCCGGATCGGACCCTACCGGCTCGAAGACGCTTCGGCGATAAGCGATATCGAAACGGGATGATCACTGAGTGTACCAGGGCTCCTTCATGATACTGGACAAAAACGTTTAAATTGGACCGGAAAGAATTCGGAAACAATGAAGATCTATCATGGGTTGGATGATTTCATGAGACTGGACTACGCGGTAGTCACCAGCGGCACCTTTGATGGCGTTCATGTGGGACATCAGAAGATCCTTGCCCGACTTATTGAAGTTGCCGAACGATGCAATGGAGAGTCCGTGGTGCTTACCTTTTGGCCGCATCCCCGCCTGGTCCTGCATCCCGAAGAAGACACGCTTAAGTTACTGAACACATTCGAAGAAAAGGCGGAACTTCTTAAGGAAGAAGGAGTCCAACACCTTGTACGCATTCCCTTTACCAAAGAATTTTCACACCATTCATCAGGGGACTTCATCCGGAAGATCCTGGTCGAGACCATAGGAACCCGAAAGCTTGTGATCGGGTACGATCACCGGTTTGGCCATAATCGCGAAGGGAGCTTTGACCAGCTTAAGGCAAATGCCCCGCGATACGGATTTGAGGTTGAAGAGATACCCAGGCAAGATGTCGATCATGTCGGTGTCAGTTCAACACGGATACGGAATGCACTGGCAGCGGGTGACATTGAGACAGCTACCCATTTTCTGGGGCGGCCTTACAGCCTGACCGGCCGGGTCATTCCCGGTGATAAGTTGGGAAGGCTCCTGGGATTTCCCACAGCCAACATCGAAATTGATACGAAGTTCAAGCTTGTCCCGGAGGACGGAATATACGCGGTAACCGTGCTCCACGAACACAAGGAATATAAGGCAATGATGTATATCGGCAACAGGCCTACCATTGATGGCGCAAAACGAAATATGGAAGTAAACATATTCGACTTCAGCAAGGAGATCTATGGCGATGCCCTGACCATTCGTTTTCACAAACTCATCAGGCCGGACAGCAAATTTCATGACCTGGAAGATTTGAGACAACAGCTTGTATCCGATAAAACTGAAGCATTGAAAATCCTTGACAAGCACTAACAGGCTAAACAGTCCCATGGAATCTTCCCTATGGTCACCCTCTGAATCGTTCGCACGCAATTCAAACCTGAACCGATACCAGACCTGGCTCAACAACGAGAAAGGTGTGAACACGGAGAACTACCGCGCGTTGTGGAAATGGTCGGTCGATCATCCGGAAGCTTTCTGG
>DATBVZ010000391.1:0-6113 GCA_036515095.1 Cyclobacteriaceae bacterium
TAAAAGTATCAGCCTCGGCAATAACCCGCCACAAAGAAAGCTGGTCTCCGATAATTTGGTTAAAGGATGCCTGGAGCGCCAGGGCCAGCATTACGGCGATAACGAACGCACCGGAACTGATCAGGATGGATTCCAGAATAAACTGCTTGATGAGCTGACCCTTAACAGCGCCCATTACTTTGCGCAGACCCACTTCTTTGGCGCGCTCTATCGCGCGGGATGTTGTCAGGTTGATGTAGTTGATCCACGCCAGCAGAAGTATGAACAGCGCGACGACCAGCATGGCCCATACCGCCTTTCCGCTCGCCCGCTTTGCAACGTCATATTCATAGTCGGAGTATAGGTGCGCATCCCTGAGCGGCTGGAGATAGAACTTTTCCATACTTCCCGAAACTTTGTCTCCCTGGAAGTAACGGTCGCTGAATTCCGGAAACTTGCTTTCAAGGGACTTATAATCTGTACCCGGCTTCAGGACGAGATAGTGACGCATGTCCGACCATGTCCAACTGTCGTCGGCATCGTGGTTGTCAGGACGGATCAGTGTCGCGTAGGATACCAGTGCACTGAACTGCAAATGCGAATTAGGCGGAACATTCCTGCATACGGCCGTAATCGTGTAAGGCTGGGCGTCAAAGCCCCAATAGGCAACCCTACCCACAATGTCCTGATAGTTGCCGTCTTCTATGCGAAAGTATTTTCTGGCAGTACTTTCAGTCATCACGATGCTATACGGATCCTTCAACGCGGTCGCGGGTTGTCCGGCCAGTAAGGGGTATGTAAAAACGGACAGGAAATGTTCGTCCGCAAAGAAGAAAAAATCTCCCCTGAAGATCCTGTCATCCACCTTGATATCCATATCTCAACCGGGCATCAAACGGGTATATTCTTCTATTTCTTCATAATCCTTCTTCATGGTGGGTCCGATCGTAGGATACATAATGGTGCCGTGCTGGATCAGCTTTCCGTTCTGAAAGCGGTCATTCGTAACGCGATACGTCCGGTCAAATTTTTCATTGAACTTGTCGTAGCTCAATTCAAAGCTCACAAACTGAAAGATCAGCAGGCAGGCGGCAAGCCCGGTACCGAGACCGAAAATATTGATGGCAGAGAAAACCTTGTTCTTACGAACATTCCGCCAGGCGATGATCAGGTAATTGCTTAACATAATTGTATTGATTACAGGAAAGGATAGCCGGTTTCGCAACAGAATTTCGGGACGGAAAAAGCGCAGGACATTCCAGCCCAGCCTTCTTCGCGCCACTTTTTCGCCAAGATGCTTCGCATCCTGTTCAAATTGCTCCAGCAGGTCGCCTTCAATACCTTCATAGAGTGACGGTGGACAGAAACATCGTAGCAATCGGATCCACGGGCGATGATTATTATGATTATTTGATCGACTATGATCAAGGGGCATTAGGCCGAGTATTTTAACTGCGGTATTAACTTCCAGAGGTCCAGCCTCGCTTCCTTCATGGTGCGCAGCATGGCCAGTCCGGCATTAGTGATCGTAAAGATGCGCTTCCGCCTCCCTCCTCGTGCGTTGGTGGCGCCACCCATGCGCGACTTCAGATGACCTTTGTCTTCCAGCCGGTAAAGGGTAACGTGAACGGCGCTGAGGTTCACGTCCCGGCCGACGCGCTCCTTTATCTCATTGACGATAGCATTTCCATACGCTTCATCCTGAAGGATTCCCACGATCGTCAATACGAGTTCTTCAAATTCGCCCAAATATTCCTTGGCCATTTCTATATATTTTGTGAAACAAATATATTGATATGTATACGAATTGTAAAAGAAATAGTTAGGAATATTGCGACGGGCCGTTCGTTTATGTGTAGAGACGCCCAAATTGGGCGCCTCTACACAATATTCCGCAACATGACCATTGCATCACATAATTCACAGCGACGACAACGAAAAAGAAACCAAGGGACGGATAGGACAACCCCCGCAGCCGCACAGGCCGACGCCCTTTTTTAAAGGGGATTTTGGAGCTATTACTCGTACCGCAGGGACTTCACCGGGTTGACCAGCGAAGCTTTCAGACTTTCATAACCAACCGTGAATACTGTGAGCACTGCAATGATGGCCACACCCATGAGTCCGGTATCGGCGTTCAGCGGAACGCGGTATACAAAGTTCTCCAGCAGCTTGCCGGATGCGAAGTAGGATAAAGGAACGGCCACCAGGCAGGCGAAGAACAAAAGCTTAATAAAGGTCATGAGTAGCAAACCCAGGATCTGTCCGTTGGTAGCTCCCATTGCCTTTCGGATGCCGATCTCTTTGGTCCGTTGTTCGCAAATGAACGAGGCTAATCCGAAGAGTCCGATGCACGTGATTAGTATCGCCAAACCGGAAAAGTTCCGCGATAAGGCAGTTATCCGCTGCTCGGCTTTGTACATTCTTCCGAACTCATCACTTACGAACCAGTAGTCAAGTCCCACCCCCGGATAGACTTCCTTCCATTTTTGTTCTACATAGGCGATCTTTTCCTGAAATTTGCCTTGTGGCAGCTTGATATAAAGAATCCGGTCAATTACATGTGGTGTGGGATCGATCACGAGGGGTTCGATGGCCTGGTAGGCTGATTTGTACGGAAAATCACGTACTACCCCGATGACCCTGCCATTGCGAAGCCGCTCATAGTCATAGTTGAAATAGCCATTGACATGCGGTGCGGTCATGGACATTCCGATTGCCTCATCCGGCGTTTTTCCCAATGCTTTTACTGCCGTTTCATTGAGGATGATGGAGGTCGAATCGGAAATATTGCCCACTTCAAAGGACCTACCGGCGACCAGTTCGAGATCAAAGGTAGCCGGAAAATCATAATCCACATTGAACGTATTCCACGAATACTCTTCTTCATTTACCTCAGGAAATTTATACGGGGTCTGCAACGGACCAAAGTAATCAAGCCTTGGAAGGTGGTTGCAGAGCGCAACGTGCTGCAATTCCGGATCTTGCAGAATGAGGTTCTTGAAGGCCTGATACCGGTTCATATCCGCCGAGCCACCGTGGCGTATCGAAATGATCTGATCGCCCCCTGCGTTCAGCCGCGAACCCTGAAGGAGGTCCATCTGCCGGACCACCACAATGGTGAGGATCAACAGGAACAACGCAATGGCAAACTGAAACCCGGTAAGCATTTTCCGCATTAGCTGCGAACCTTTGCTAAACGAGAATCTTCCCTTCAATACCGCAATGGTGTTAAATCCCGATAGAAAGAACGCGGGATACGCACCCGAAAGCAAGCCGACAAACAATAATAGTCCAAAAAGTATACCCAATAGCTGCGGATTGAAAAGGTCAGCAAATGCGATTCTCTTTTCGGCAATGTTATTAAACACCGGAAGGAAAACAGCAATCAGCAGCATGGCACCCACAAATGCAAGGATTACCATTGCGAATGATTCAAACATGAACTGGGTGATCAACTGGCCACGAACACTACCGAGCGACTTTCGCAACCCAATCTCTTTTGAACGCCTCGCTGACCGTGCCGTTGAAAGGTTCATGTAATTGATGCACGCAACGAGGATGATCAGGAATGCCACCACCGCAAAAATGTAAATATACATGATGTCGCCCGCGCCCTCATTTACCCATTGTATGTCTTTGTCAAAATGTATATCCTTCACATTGCGAAGGATAATATCCACGCTGCCGCCAGCCAGTTGTTCGCGCAATTGCGGATCTTGGTCAAGGACTTCTTCTTTGAGGTTCGCGAGATAGTCCCGGATCTTCTCCTCACTAGCGCCCTCCGTTGTCTGAATGTAAAGCGCCCAGGGGCCACCGGTCATATTATCCTCGAATTGCTCGAAACTTCCATCGGGCCCGAAGTTCAGGAACGGCTTCAGTCCGTTGTAATTGAGCATGTACTTTACTTTGAAGTGCGTATTCTCGGGATAGTCTTTGATCACTCCGGTTACCGTTACCAGCATTTCTTCAGGGCCGGTTACAGAAGGATGCCTGAGAAGCACCTCTTTATCCATAGGCTCAGCGTCCCCAAACAGTTCACGTGCTGCAGTTTCCGTAATTACCAGGCTATTCGGATCTTCCAATGCCCTTTCTGCATTTCCCTTTACCACCGGGAAATACATCGTCTTGTATATGTCCGGTTCCACCCAATAGATATCTTCGGTCAACAGGATCTTGTCCTTATCCTTCTCCCTCAGACTGGTCGGGTATCCAATCCAGATGAATTTGAAATCTTCCGTAACCTCCGACAGATCGGCCTTCATCCGCTTCCCCCAGCCACCCGGCATCGTGTTGTCGTAGCTGATGTCTCCCTGTGCATTGGTAATCTTAAGGGCAAGCCGGTAGGTTTGCCCGGGCTTCGGAAAGACGGAATCAAAATTCAGCTCACTGTGGATGTACAGGAAAATCAGTATGGTGCTGGCCAGTCCGATCGACAGGCCAAGGATGTTAATGAGGGTGTGGAGCTTTTGCTTCGAAAAGGTCCGGAAGGTAAGCAGCAAATAATTTCGGATCATATGCGGGTGTCTGGCAAGTGGAGATGCTTGCAACTAAGGCAATAGTTGAACCACAAGGGCCGCATTTGCAAAAAATACCCTATTTCACGGCATCCTGTAGGGGGTTCAATAATTCCCTTCCCTTTTTGTATCGTCCGCCCATGCCGAAACCGGACGAAAACCGACCGGAAATGGACGGGGGGGAGGGAGTAAAGTGTTTATGTGTTTATGTGTTCATGTTTGGGACGAGACAACGTAAACACATAAGCACGTAAACACATAAGCACTCTAATCCCCAAAAGCATACACCCCGGCCTTGCCGTTGTTTCTGGAAACGAGTACTCGTCTTACGCCGGAGGTAAAGTTCAATATGTCGACATCACGTATGTCACCGGTGAGCCATGCCTCGGCAAGAACCTCAGCGCTGAAGGCGGATCCGGTGCTGTCCATGCGGAGTATCAGACCGGTGGATGCATCGCTCCTGCCCAACTGCGGCTTATAGGGAAAGAAGTTACCCGCAACCAGCAATTCACGGGCACCGTCGGCGTCAAAATCATCGTAGAGAAATCCATTTGCACCGGATAACTGGGCTAGCGATGGCAGGTAATGAAGCCTGAAATCCTCTCCGTCCAGGTTTTCCAGCCAGCCGGACTCCAGCACATAGGCATTGAACAAATACGACTTCGCAAGTTGTTCTGCATCAGCAATGTCGTGAATGGTTGCATCCGCGTAGTCAGCATACCTTATGAATTTCTTTCGAAGGCTGGTGATCTGATCCAGCAACTCATCACGGCTGGCCATCGGATAGCTTTTGCCCTGGACATAATAACAAAGGATGGGATCCAGGGTTCCGTCCTGATCAAAATCTCCCACATGCATCTGCACGGGTTCATCCGCCGAGGCCCTGAACTGCAGGTTCGTGCCGGCATTACCTACAACGTAATCCAGGTCGCCGTCATCATCGATATCCACCGGAAAAATACTGCACCACCAGCCATTGCTCTTCTGCAGTCCTGCTAACTCCTTTTCTACCAGCTTGCCTTTTTGGTTCTCAAAGACCCGAACCGGCATCCATTCACCCACCAAAATCAAATCCGCCCACGAATCGTTGTTGTAGTCCGTCCAAATGGCATCGGTCACCATTCCCGGGTTCAGCAGATCCTTGTTCACCTCCACAGTAACATCGGTAAATTTTATTTTTCCGTTCCGCGTGTCATTCCGCAAGATATAACTCCTGGGAATGATCCCATAGCTATAAGGCACATGGCGTCCGCCGATAAACATATCCAGGTCACCATCCTGGTCATAGTCTGCAGCGGCAACTCCACTTCCGCTGCTCGTCACATCGGGTAATGCATCCTGCTCTTTCGAAAACAATCCCGTTCCCTTATTGATATACATCCGGTCCTGGTAGAGCGGATCGCCTGCTGCAAATTCATTACCGCCGCTCACGACGTATAAGTCCAGGTCATGGTCGTTGTCCGCGTCAAACAAAATGCTGCCCATGTCCTCGCTTGCTTTGTCCAGTTCCCACGGATTGGAGTCGGCGCTCCTGAAAGTCCCGTCATCATTCCCCAGAAACAGTTGCCCCGGCTGGCCGGCAGCGCCTCCGAAAAAGACATCATCGTTGCCGTCATT
>DATBVZ010000392.1:0-4937 GCA_036515095.1 Cyclobacteriaceae bacterium
ACAAGCTGAATGGCGCCGTCTTTCAGTTGTGAGCAATAAGTGATGAGTGAATGAGTGAATGAGAATTGGATGCCAGGAAGACTTTAAGGCAACTCTTGATCATGTCGCGCAAAGAAGGGCCAGCTACTTCAATACTCCGGGTACCAATTCCGCAACCTTACCTCAATGCGTTTACCACCGGCCTCAACAAGTTTTCGGAAGCCTTCGACATCGTTTAATCCGCCCTGACCACGGAAATGATAGGGGTATACTATTCCCGGTTGAAATTCAAGGGTAGCGCTGGCAGCCTGGTCAATGTCCATCGTATAGGGAAGGTTCATGCAAATAAATGCAACGTCGATATTTTTGAGCTGCCGCATCTCTGGAATGTCTTCCGTGTCACCCGAGATATAGATTCGCTTGCCTCCCATTTCCAGAACGTAGCCGTTTCCGCGACCTTTGGTATGACGGGAATCTGAACTTTCGGGAAGGTTATACATGGGAAGGGCTGATATCGTAATATCAAGAAGGGTCGTGCTGCTTCCGTTTTTTAAAATGACCAGTCGGTCTCTATAGGACGCCGGAAGCTGGTCAGCTACAGCCTGCGGAACAATCAGTTTAGCCTTTGAAGTTTCCAGTGCCGTCAGGGTTTCAACGTCCATGTGATCGCCGTGGATATCGGTAATGAGGATCAGGTCTGGGCTGGCAATACCCGCGAATGCCGCGGCGCCTCCATAAGGATCCGCATATATTGTTTTGTTATCCCAAGTCAGTACGAGGGACCCGTGCAGAACCGGCTGAATGGTTAGCATGCCCTTGTTCGTCTTTATTTCGTCAGGCGACGGTCGCTGCGCCTGCGAAACCAGAAATGTAAGATTTAGAAACAGGATGAACACGATTGCCTTCATTAGCTTGTAATTTAAGTATACACGGAGTACCTGGATTTCAGAACAACGGTTGCCTGAGCAAAGCTCCAATGGCCTGAAGCGTCATCAGACCTCGGAGATTGCTGATTTGGGTTACCACTTGTTAAAAGTAGAATGTACTTTTGGGAATAACAAACCGCAAAGGATTCGGTATATGGCTGGAGGAAATACATTCAAATTCGGTCACGATCAACTGACGGCTGGAAAAGCGCTCGCCGTGTGTCAAGGCAGCGTTCGCGGTGTGATCACGCGAACAGTGCGCAATAAGATCCTGCAAAGCGAGCAGGCGATAAAAAGTATTGTCGAAGAAGGAAAGGTGGTCTATGGAGTAAATACCGGTTTTGGATCGCTGTGTACTACTATTATTTCTGCTGCTGATACCCGTAAACTTCAGTACAACATCATCCGAAGCCACAGCGTTGGCGTGGGCCCGCCAATCCCAACCGAAATTGCAAAGCTCATGCTCATCATCAAAGTGCATGCGCTTGCCCAGGGATACTCCGGAATTCGGATGGAGACCCTGGAACGAATCCTCTGGCATATTGATCACAACATCATACCGGTTGTCCCGTCGCAGGGCTCCGTTGGAGCTTCGGGTGATCTTGCACCGCTGGCACATCTCTTTCTTCCCCTGATAGGGCAGGGAAAGGTGGTGATTAATGACCGTATGGTTGACGCCGGCGAAATCCTGCAACGGGAAGGATTGGAACCGCTCCAACTGGGTCCGAAAGAAGGCCTTGCGTTAATCAACGGAACACAATTCATAGTGGCTCATGCAGTGAAGGTGTTGGAAAAGCTGCACGGTTGCCTTGCTCACGCAGACATCATTGGCGCCATGATGATTGAAGGACTCCTGGGGTCAGTAATGCCTTTTGAACAGAAACTGCATCGCCTAAGGCCATTCAGGGGGAATATTCACGTAGCCCATCGTATCAGTTACCTGCTCAGCGGGTCGGAAATTCTGCTCTCCCACGCCAATTGCGGCCGGGTACAGGACCCCTATTCGTTGCGGTGTATACCGCAAGTACACGGTGCATCCCGAAACGCCTGGCTGCACATGAAGGAGCTTACTGAAATTGAATTGAATGCAGTTACTGACAATCCTATTGTTTTTGATAAAGACAACACGATAAGCGGGGGAAATTTTCACGGACAACCGTTGGCGATGGCCCTGGATTATACCGCACTGGCAGCGGCCGAGATGGGGAATATTTCCGACCGTCGGATATACTTTGCGCTGGAGGGTAATGTGGAAGGACTGCCCACCCTTTTAATGAAGGATACCGGCATCAATTCCGGGTTCATGCTGCCGCAATACACCACAGCAGCGCTGGTCAGTGAAAACAAAAGCCTCGTCTACCCCGCCAGCGCCGACAGCATTCCCACCTCACTGGGCCAGGAAGATCACGTTAGCATGGGGTCCATCAGCGCCAGGAAGGCGTTGTATATCATTGAAAACCTGGAAAAGATCCTGGCTATCGAATTGCTATGCGCTGCACAATGCTTTGATTTCAGGAGACCCCTGAAATCGGGCGCTGTGCTGGAAGCGTGTCACGCGGTTGTGCGCGGGCGTATCGACCATGCGGAGGAAGACAGGATCTTTGCGCACGACATCGAAATTGCACTTGATATTATCCGGGATCGCGAACTACTGACTGTTACAGAAAAACTTACCGCCGATGGACACGCACAATTCAGAAGCCCTTACGACGAGCTATTCGAAGTTTATTGAACAATACGCCGCTCATCCCCATTACAGGGCACCGCGTGGTACGCAGCTTAATGCCAGATCGTGGCAGACGGAGGCTCCGTTGCGTATGTTCCTGAACAATCTTGACAGCGCCGTTGCCGAAGATCCCGAACACCTGGTTGTCTACGGCGGAACCGGACAAGCTGCCAGGAACCTTCCGGCGGTGGAGAAGATAATCGAGTGCCTCCTCAAGCTTCGCGATGACGAAAGCCTTCTGATACAATCGGGTAAGCCGGTGGGCATAATTCCCACGCACCCCAGGGCGCCGCGCGTGCTGATTGCAAACAGCAACCTGGTTCCGCACTGGGCGACATGGGAGCATTTCAATGAACTAAAAGAAAAGGGCCTGATGATGTATGGCCAGATGACAGCAGGTAGCTGGATTTATATCGGCAGCCAGGGCATCCTTCAGGGAACGTACGAAACCTTTATGGCTTGCGCAGCCAGGCACTTCAGCGATGATCTCAAAGGACGGTTGCTGGTCAGCGCAGGACTGGGCGGCATGGGTGGCGCACAACCTCTTGCTGCCACGTTCGCCGGCGCGACATTCCTTGGGGCGGATGTAGACGTGCAAAGAATTCGCAAACGACTTGAGACGAGATACATAGACCGGATGACCAGTTCCTACGAGGAAGCGCGTGAGTGGGTGCGAACGGCCAGGAAGAAAGGGGAGGCGCTTTCTGTGGGCCTTGTTTCGGATGCCGGCGATATGCTGGAAAAACTGTTGGCGGATGGCATCATCCCGGATGTGCTCACAGACCAGACGTCCGCCCACGATCCGGTCTACGGCTACGTGCCTAACGGATTAACACTGGAAGACGCTACGGCTCTGCGCAAGAGCGACCCGACCAGGTACAAAAACCTGTCACTCAAAAGCATGGCACGGCATGTTCGACTTATGCTGGAAATGCAGCGGAGGGGCAGCGTTACGTTTGACTATGGGAATAACATCCGGGAATTTGCGCTGGAAGGAGGAGAGAAGGGAGCGTATGGATTTCCGGGCTTTGTCCCCGCCTACATAAGACCCTTGTTTTGTGAAGGTAAAGGCCCATTCCGGTGGGTGGCCCTCTCCGGTGATCCGGAGGACATATATGCTACCGATGAGGCATTGATAGAAGCTTTTCCAAAGAACGTGAACCTGAGACGCTGGCTGACTGCGGCGCGGGAAAAAGTCTCCTTTCAGGGGCTTCCTGCACGCATCTGCTGGCTCGGCATGGGGGAAAGGCAGAAAGCCGGCTTGCTTTTCAATGAGCTGGTAAGAACGGGTAAGGTCAGAGCACCTATTGTTATTGGCAGGGATCACCTCGATTGCGGTTCGGTGGCATCGCCTAACCGCGAAACTGAATCCATGGCCGATGGGAGCGATGCCGTATCCGACTGGCCGCTGCTGAATTTGATGGCCAACACCAGCGGTGGCGCTACCTGGGTCTCTTTTCATCACGGAGGTGGCGTGGGCATGGGATACTCGCAACATGCCGGAATGGTAATACTTGCTGATGGCTCAGACCGCGCTGCCGAGTGCCTCCGCCGCGTACTGCATATTGATCCCGCCATCGGCGTTATCAGACATAGCGACGCCGGATATCCTGCGGCAATGGAGGTGAGCACCAGGTTTGGGTTGGGAGTGTGAGTTGAAGTGGTAAGTGGTAAGTAGTAAGTTGTGAGTTGTAAGTGGTAAGTGGTAAGTAGCAAGTAGCAAGTAGCAAGTAGTAAGATGGTGAAATCACTTATTTACCCATACACTTAATATATCCTTGACCTCGCTGTCAATTACCGCATCACCTTAGAATGGTTACCATTCCTTTGTAGGTCGCGTTGGTATAGGGAAGGTTGAGGTCAATCGTATAATAATAGGTGTCCGTCGGGAGGACATCGCCTCTATGCCTGCCATCCCATTCTGTGTCAAGACCGGTCGCCTCGTAGACAACGGTACCGCGGATCGTATAAACCCGGATCAATGCATCGGAGTAATCATCCGACGAATTGATGGACTGAACCCTCCACGTGTCATTGGATGCGTCGCCATTAGGAGTGAACCATTGCGGGATGTTGAGTACTATTCCCTTGATAAGCTCAATCTCACGCGAGGCAGGTTGACTATCCAATAGCCCATCATTTACTTTTACATAAATCGTTTTCGTACTGTCAAACACGATATCATCTTCACCGACAATGAATTCATAGCTTACGTTGCGAAGGGCTTTTGCGTACGTTTCTGACAGTGCGGTGCCGATGAGGAACAGCGCTCCGCGGGTCGGATCAAAGACGCCATTAATACCCGG
>DATBVZ010000393.1:0-10153 GCA_036515095.1 Cyclobacteriaceae bacterium
TTAAACACTGGGTGAGCACGTTTTGCAGGCATCAAAACTTTTTGCGTGCGGTGCTTGATCTTACCGTGTTTTATTCCGGTGGTAGCCGGCGGCCGATGGATAGCCGGATGCAGACATTCATTACGCACTTTTTTGATGTACGGATTCATCCGCAGAAAGGCATAGTACAGAAAAAGGCAGCGTGAAATTACAGCTGCAGGTGCTTTGAGCTGACCTTGTGGCCCAGGAAGAGTGCCGCCTTGCTATTGAAATCTTCGGTGGATTCAGTGGTATAATATTGGATGGTCCCACCTGCTGTACAAAGTGCTTTCATTTCAGGATGACGCTGCAGGTAGTCGGCAAGGCTATTGGCTACTATTTCACCCTGCGGCAAAAGGGTTATGCCTGCTGGCAGGAATTGTTTTATTTTGTTGACAAGCAACGGATAGTGCGTGCAGGCAAGGATTACAGCATCGATGTCTCCGGATTTTGCGAGAAGGTTTGCGGTATTTTTCTTTACAAAATAATCGGCCCCCGGCGACTCGTGTTCATTGGCCTCTACGAGGGGAACCCACATTGGACATGCTTCCTGGTGGACCTGAATGTCCGGGTAGAATTTGTTGATCTCAATAACATACGATTGGGAACTAACTGT
This sequence comes from Cyclobacteriaceae bacterium, assembly GCA_036515095.1. GTDB lineage: Bacteria > Bacteroidota > Bacteroidia > Cytophagales > Cyclobacteriaceae > ZC4RG29. The sequence goes on from DATBVZ010000393.1 coordinate 635, forward strand.
ACCCTGTGTTGCCAGAATGCCCACATGCCCGGATCTCGTATAGTTGCCAATGATCTCGGTGGTTGGCCGGATTACTCCCAGAACCCTGTAGCAGCGATCCATGGTGACGAGATCGTGCTGCTGAATCGTCCTCAGCGCTTTGGCCGAAGCGGTATTGCAGGCTATGATTACCAGGCGACATCCCATGCCAAACATGTGCCCGATGCATTCTTTTGTGTATTGATAGACCGTTTCATAGGAACGTGTACCGTACGGAACGCGGGCGTTGTCACCGAGATAAACGTAGTCGTATCCGGGAAGGCGTCCCTTGATCGCCTTGAAAACGGTAAGGCCTCCTATGCCCGAATCGAAAACACCAATGGGTCCGGGAGCTTCAGGCATAACAGATATTGATCAAGGTGCTTGATGTCATTAATTTCTCCGATTAAATCCCCTCAAACAGGCTTACCGTTTCCAGGTACTGCGGGACAATTACCCTCCATCCCATCCGGTCACGAATGGATTGTGCATATACGTCAATGTCCGGCGACTCGCCATGAACCGCAAATGCCATCTTTGGTTTATCACGAAATCCGCCCATCCACCTGAATAATTCTTCCCTGTCCGCATGACCCGACAGTGAATTGATGAATTCAACCCGGCAATTGACCGGAACTTCTTCCCCAAAGATCTTTATGGTTGGCGCGTGATCCAGCAGGCTTCTGCCCCGGGTTCCTTCCGCCTGATAGCCGGCGATCAGGAGCGTATCCTGACTGTTTGGAAGGCGGTGGAACATGTGATGCAGTATGCGGCCTCCGGTCATCATTCCGCTGGAGGAAATAATTATTGCCCGCGACTTAATATCATTCAGTGTCCTGGAGTGCTCGCCGGATTTGACCATCACAAGCATGTTGGTTTCGATTTCTTCCGCAAGATCCTTGCTGGTGGTGCCCATCGTGTGATAGGCGGGATACTTGTAGAACAGGTACGTCGCCGAAATGGCCATCGGACTGTCAACGTACACAGGAACATCGGGAATCTTGCCTTCGACCATCAGCCGTCGAAGGTAGAGCAGCAGCGTTTGCGTTCTGCCGACGGCAAATGCCGGTATTACCAACACGCCGCCACGTTCAAAGGTCTCATTTGCAATGCGGGTAAGGTCATCCGTGGGATCGTCGAATGGATTCTCCTTATTGCCATAGGTAGACTCAATAAAAAGGATGTCAGCATGTTCAATTGATGCAGGAGGCTTAAGCATCACTTGCTGGTATCTGCCCAGGTCGCCGGAAAATACGATCTTCCCGGTATGTGAATTCCCCTTCACATAGACCTCAACAATAGCAGAACCAAGGAGATGCCCTGCATCCCGGTAGACTACGTCTATTTTGTCATGGATAACGATCTTTTCATTGTAGTTAAATGACTTAAACAGGCCGAGCGTTCTTACTGCATCTTTTTCGGTATAGAGCGGTTCAGGGTTGGTGTGTCTGGAATAACCCTTTCGCCTGGCGTATTCCGCTTCCTCCTCCTGAAGTTTTGCCGAGTCCAGCAGCATGATCTCCATCAGGTCGGCTGTAGGTGCGGTGCAATAGATCGGGCCGTTGAAGCCCTCCCGAACAAGTTTTGGAAGATAGCCGGTATGATCAATGTGCGCATGGCTGATCACCACGGCGTTTATGGTGGTGATGTCAACCGGGAACGCTTCCCAATTCCGAAGCCGCAGCGGTTTCAGTCCCTGGAATAATCCGCAGTCAAGCATGAATCGGAAATCACCTGCCGTGATCAGGTACCGCGAGCCCGTTACACTGCCGGCACCTCCAAGAAACTTCACACGTACATCCATTACTTCCTTCTTATTTCAAATCCGCTTAAATTCTGAACCTGATCCTCCCTCACTTCCACACCGGATACGTCAGCATGGGGCGGACCCTTTTTGCACCATTCCACAAATTGCGATAGCGCTTTCTCCTTCCCCTCTGCTTCAATATAGACACTTCCCTCCGGTTCGTTGCAAACAAATCCATGGAGCCCTAATCCACGGGCTATGTCTCTTGCGGAGGCGCGGAAGAAAACGCCCTGCACCCTGCCGGTCACGCGTATGTTCAGGTGTTTCATCCGGATACCGTTTGTTTGCTGAACGTGCCGTTGTAATTAGGGGAAACCCAGATCATTTGTGCTGCGCTTCATTTCAGAGAATGTAGTCTGTACTGAGAAAAGCAGATTCACGGTTTCGTATGATCGTACTGAGGATCTGCTTGTTTATCTCCGTGCTCCGGGCTGATACGACGGTCCTGATTGAAAAGACGCGCAACGCATCGGACACGGACAATGTGCCCTCAGCCGAATCCTTTCTTCCGTTGAACGGAAAGGTGTCAGGACTGCGCTGGCATTGTGCGTTGAGATTTATTCTTCCTACCTGATTGACAAACGCATCCATAAGCCTGGCTACACGTTTTGAATCCGTACCAAAGATACTGACCTGTTGTCCGAAATTTGAATTGACCACATAGTGTATGGGTTCTTCAAGGTCTTCAAAGGTCATGATAGGTACAATAGGACCAAACTGTTCTTCGGTGTACAGGCGCATCTTCTCATTTATGGGATAAACGACGGCGGGATAGAAAAAGGAATTGTTTGAAATTCCGCCATTTTCGTTTATAATGGTTGCCCCGTGTTGTATAGCATCGTCGAGCAACTCCTGAAGATACACGACCTTGCCTGGTTCCGGCAGGGGCGTTAAGTTGGCGCCCTCCGTCCAGGGCATACCTGGCTTAAGTTGCGACACGCGCTGAACAAATTTTTCGATGAACAGCTTTGCCACTGTCTTGTGGACGTGAATGATCTTGATGGCCGTGCAACGCTGCCCGTTGAAAGAGAGTGAACCGGCAATGCATTCACTTACTGCACTCTCGAGGTCGGCATCCGGCAGGACAATAGCCGGGTTCTTTGCATCAAGACCAAGTATGGCCTTCAGCCGGTGAGGTTTTGGATGTAATTTTTTCAGATCGTTGGCACCCTTGTTCGTTCCAATGAACGCAAACACGTCAATCCTTCCCGTTTCCATCAGGGCGCCGACGGTCTCGCGGCCGCGGCCATAGATAATGTTGATCACTCCTGGCGGGAAGCTGTCGCGGAAGGCTTCCAGGAGCGGGCGCATCAGCAGCACGCCGTATTTTGCCGGTTTGAAGATCACGGTATTGCCCATGATCAGCGCAGGGATGAGCGTGGAGAACGTTTCGTTCAGGGGATAGTTGTACGGCCCCATGCAAAGCGCCACGCCCAGCGGGACCCTTCTGATCTGGGCCATGAAGCCTTGCTCCTCGATCAGTTTGGCCGAATTCCGGTCAAGGTCTTTGTACGCCTTTATGGTATCGGCGATGTAGTCGCAGGTTCGGTCAAACTCCTTTTGTGAATCTGCGAGCGTTTTTCCGATTTCCCACATGAGGAGCCTGACGACTTCTTCACGCTTTTCTTGTATCCGCGTAAGGAACATCTCGACATACTCAATCCGGTCGGTAACGCTTCGGGTAGGCCATGCACCGCGGCCAAGATCATACGCTTTTGTCGCCGCTTCGAGCGCCTCTAAAGCTTCTTTGGCCGTGAGCAACGGTGTCGCCCCGATAACGACCTGCCTGAGTGCGCCATCTTCCCGGAGGTATACCGGACTCACCACCGGGTTAAGGGGTCCGCTCCAGGTCTTCAGCTCACCGTTCAGGAGGTATTCCCGCTGTTCAATATGGGCATCAAGCCTGAACTGCCCGGGGACAGAATTCGCTTCAGGAAAAATACCGGATAAAATGGTACTCATTATGTTGTCAGGATTTATTTTCAATTGCGGCGAGAATGGATACACCGGAAGAAGTGCCTATCCGGTCGGCGCCGGCGCCGATCATTTCCATCACCTGGTCAAGGGTCTTAATTCCACCGGATGCCTTGATTGCCACACTGTCAGGCAGGCATCTTCTCATCAGCCGAATATGCTCGGCTTTGGCGCCTTCGGGCGCAAACCCTGTGGATGTTTTGACATAATCGGCCCCCGAATCAGCACAGATCCTGCAGGCAGCTTCTATCTCCGAATCGGAGAGGTAGGCGGTCTCAATAATAACCTTGATTCTTTTTCGGTTCTCATGAGCAAGCTTGCTGCACCGGGCAAGCTCGATTTTAGTCCACGGATGCCCGCTCTTAAACGAGGACAGGTTCCAGACCACATCGATCTCATCGGCCCCGTCCTCTATGGCGCGGCCTATCTCTTCCATTTTTGTTTCCGTCATGCTGTGGCCCAGCGGAAATCCGGCCACCGTTACCAGCAGAATCTTTTTTGATCCGATCTCCCGGCGGGCCCGTTTAACCCAGAACGGCGGTATGCAAACACCCAGAAATTGAAAATGGGCGGCCTCTGATATCAGCCTGTCAACATCTCGCTCACTGATCGCAGGGCTCAAGCAGGTATGCTCGATCAAAGGGGCAATATTCATGCGTGCAAGTTACAGTGACCATGAATAATTCCAAGCCGGGTTTTCCTGATCGGAGTGAGTGACTAATGACGTATACCACAAACCTTGCAGTACTTCATTTTGCCTGGCTTGTGTTTTTTCGGTGGGCGCTTATGTCCGAAATACATGGGATCCGTATTCTGCGGTTTCATAAGCTCTTTTTCAGCCTTCTTGCGGGCCTTTGCTATTTTCTCTTTTTGTTCATAGTAACGTCGCTCAGCGTTGTAGCTGAGGTCAATGGATTGGGCCTTCTTCTCGTACTTCGGCGCATAGTCCATGGTTGGATAGCTGGGATCCATTGAGGTTGGCTGATTGCTCCCGGCCGTACTCTTCCCCTTGTTCTTTCTGTCCTTTTTTGCCGGCTGGGCGTGCGTCATGGCGCACGCCAAGAGGCATACCAGTGTAATCAAGATCCCTGTTCGCATGGCAGCATGATAATACAAATATTCAACTGTTTTCTGTCATTTAAATTGTATCCGTATGCTCCTATCTCGGTGGATAAGCGGTTAAGCAGGATAAATGTATTATTATGAGGGTGAAAATAAAACAACGGCGTCCTGACGGGCGCCGGGTATTGCATTTAACTCTTCTTCGGCTGAAGCATGGATTGTTCACGCCTGTAAATCCAGGGCGGCGTAGGCTTACTTTCATTCCATAATCCCTTTCTCTTTTGCTGGGCAAACGAACGGTATGGCTCAAGTTCAGCCACCGCATCGTCCTGTATCGTCCAGGCGAGTCCTTCCCTTAGCAGGTCAATTCGGGGATCAACGCCAATTTCCGTAATAACGTGTGCATAGTGATTTCCCAGTCTGTCTCTTTTAACGAATTCAACAACCACCTGCTGGTTAAGCAGGATATTCTGCAGGCATATTCTGGCTTTCTCGCCATAGGCCTGGCCCAATTCCGGGCAGTCAATTCCGTAAAGAAATACCCTGACGACCCTGCTGTTGTCAGACTGGATCTCAAGTGTATTTCCGTCTATTACCGATACCACGGTGCCCATGAGCTTACTGTCTTCTGCCCGCGCCTGAATGAGGCTGCCGGCACCGATAAGAAAGATTAAAAAATGTCGCATTTTGCACGCTTGTTTTGTAACTGGCCCTGCTTTCCCATGTCTAAAGCAAAAAAGCGACCAAAATAAAAAATCTGTTTCCCTGGTGCAGTCAGCGCGAAAAACAGTTTCCAGACACCGCGGATTGGTTCCAGTTTGGGACTGTACCTGAGAAATGAGTGAATGAACGAGTGAACGGTTGTCAACGCCCTATACACCCCATCCCCCCTACCGCTTGCAGTATTGATCCACCTGAAATTTTGCTTTGGCATCGCCAAATTCAACTGCCCGTCGCCAGTCAAAGCAAGCTTTCTCCTGTTCCTTCATTTGGTAATAAAAATTGCCGCGCTGTTTGTAAAAAGATGCGTTTTCAGGCTCCAGCGTAAGCGCCTCATCCATATCTGACACACCGGCTCCGTAATCACCAAGCTGTGATTTGCAGGTAGCCCGGTTGTAATAGGCAATAGCGTCTTTTGGACTAAGGCTGATGACCTTGTTGTAGTCGATCATAGCGCTCTCATAATCCTCTATCTCTTCCTTGATCAGGGCACGGTTGAAATACAGGTCGGGATTTCCCGGATCCAAGTCTATTGCCATGTTCAGTTCCGCGGTGGCGGACCTGGTGTCTTCAAGCCCGATGTAGGCGCGTGCGCGGTTGATAAACAATGCGGCGGTGTTTTCTCCCGCCTTATGGGCTTCTTCAAAATCCTTGAGTGCTGCGGCGAAGTCTTCTTCCTCCACATTGATTAGGGCGCGCTTGAAATAAACATCCTTGTCCCGAGCGCCTGCCTCGATCAGCCGATCGTAATATTCGTGTGCCGGTACAAACATCTTATTCTCAAAATACGTATTGCCCAGCTTCCGGAAGAGTTCGGGCTCAGGGGAGGGAGTAAGCTTTTCGACCATCCGGTAGTCGTTGATCGCTGCCTCATATTTGGCGAGTTGCACGTTGAGGTCTCCACGGTTCTCGTAGGCTTTGGTGTACTCCGGATTGATGCGGATAGCCTCGCCGTAATCCTTCACGGCCTTTTCGTAATCCTCCGACAGGTGCCATGCCTTTCCCCGGTTGTTGAACAATCGCGGGTCCCCAAACCCAAGCGTTTCCGCCTGATCATAGTCGTCGATTGCGCCACTGCGATTATCGGTAATGAATTTTACGTCACCACGGTGAAAATGCGCTATGGCAAGTTTAGGATCTTTTTCGATGGCAGAGGTAAAATCGCTCATTGCGCCATCGTAGTCTTTGTTGACATACCTGCAAAACCCGCGCAGGTCATACGCTTCGGATGAATTAACACCGCCATTTATAGCATGATCCAGGTCCGCCAAGGCTCCTGAAAAATCATTCAGCATGTATTTCAGATTGCCGCGCGTATAATACAGGTCTGCATCTGTTGAGCCTCCTTCAAGTGCACGGTCGAGGTCGGGCAATGCTTGTTCGTATTCTTTCAGCCCGTAGTAGGCCCTGCCGCGAGCGGCATAGACTGCGGCACTGGTCGCACCGCCATGGATGGCTTGGGTCAGGTCTTTCACCGCACCATCAAAATCCTTCCCGTCAAGTCGTGACTCACCCAGCATGCCGTACTCCTCAGCGGTTGCTTCTCCGCGGGAGGCCACGATGGCGAGATCCGCGATTGCCTGCGGGTGCTGCATCAACTCAAAATGAGCGGCACCCCGGTTTCTCAGGGGCTGGACGTAGTCGGTTTTGATTGTCAGCGACCGGTCAAAGTCGGCAATGGACTCCTTCACCTGGCCGGCTTTCAGCTTTGCCTTACCCAGGTTATTGTAAATGACCTCGTTATTTACACCCAGCCGGATCGCTTCATTGTAGGCACCGATAGCGCGATCGAAATTATTCTGCATGAAAGCGGCATTGCCCAGTTGATGGTAAACTTCGGGATTGGTGCTCCTGAGCGATGCTGCCCTCTCCAGCAGCGGGAGGGCCTCTCTTTCGCGGTTTACCTGCACCAGTGACATACCCATTGATTCGGCCACTTCGAGGTCATCTCCGCTTTCTCCAAGCTTTTCAAAATCATTTACGGCTGCACCAAAGTTACCCAGACGGTAGTTTGAAATACCACGCCTGCGGTATAGCTCATTTTCCGTTGCACCCAAAGTCTCAGCCATGGTGAGTGCCTCGGCGGCTCCCTTAAAATCCTGTTTTTCAAATCTCACGTATCCGGCAAACGTCGCAACATCCTTGTCCCTCATTCCTGAGGCGAGTGCTTTTTCAAGCTGCGGACCCGCTTTGTCCTTTTGTCCTGTTTTGAAAAAGGCGATACCCAGCATTCGGGAAAGTTCGCCTGGTTCACCCACAGTCTCCGATACGTCAAGGTCTTCTATGGCCCTGGCATAATCTTTTTGATTGAAACGGACTACAGCCCGATTGAAGCGCGCTTGTGAGAATCCAGGATCAAGCTGAAGGGCCTGGTCATAATCACTCAGTGCGCCGCCAGTGTCTCCGGAGTTCATTTTTGCCTTGCCGCGGTTGTTAAAAATAACCGGATCCTTACTGCCACCTGTTACGGCCTCATTGTAATTCTTTAAGGCACCCGCCCAATCGTTTCCTGCGAATTTCATATTGCCCAGCCGTGCGAACGCTGCCACATCCTTCACGCCCATCGCAACGGCCCTTTCGAGGTCCGGCTGCGCGTTCGTGTAGTCCTTCAGCTCGTATTCGGAAAGCCCTTTGTAAAGCAGAAGAACTTTGTCGTTTGCTCCGGTATTCAATGCCCTGCTGATGTTCTCAACAGCTGCCTTGTAATCCTTATTTTTGTATTGGCAAAAACCAAGCTGTTTGAAAACGTCTGCGTCGGTTACCCCCATTGACACGGCCGCAGTCAGGCTTACAACTGATTCTTGACACTCGCCTCCGGCGGCAAGACCCAGTCCATACATCCGGAAGACGTCCTTGTCCTTGACACCCCGTTTGATTACTTCCGAAAGGGCGGCCGCGCTGCCGTCATAGTCACCGAGACTGTACCGGGCTGTGCCAACCTTCCTGAATATTTCCGCATCGGATCTTCCTGCCGCAATCAATTTCTCAAAATCGCTGATGCTCCCTTTCCAGTCCCCGGCCTGATACCGTGCTTCGGCGCGGTTCTCCCTTGCCCGGTCATACTGAGGCTGCAGTTCAAGCGCCTTGTCGAAATCAAGTAACGATCCTTTGCTGTCGCCGGAATTGAATTTCGCTTTGCCGCGGTTGTTGTAAACAACGGCGTCGGCTCCTCCCTGGGCGATGGCTTTGTCATAATATTGGATTGCTTCCCTGAAGTTGTCCATACGGAATTTTGAGTCACCCAGGTTGGCAAAGGTCTCGTAGCTGCTGGCCCCCATGTCAATGGCTTTTTCCAGGTCCATAGCGGCTCCTTCGAAGTCGCTTAGGTGAAAGCGGGTATTGCCGCGGTATTCAAAGAGCTGAACTGTATTTATCCGCGCCCTGATGGCATTGTCAAAATCATCGCGGGCGCGCTCAAAGTTTTTCTGATGGTAGAGGCAAATACCCCGTTTTACATAGATCTCCTTATCACTGAATCCGTTGTTGATCAGTTGCGTGAATTGGGCTTCCGCTTCTGAGAATGCTTCCTGCTGAAGTTGCTTCAACCCATCCTGGTAGGAAGACAAGATGAGGGAATCCTGTTCCTGCGCAAATACGGACGAAAGACCGGAAAAAAGCAGTAATGCGGAAACAGTGAATCGCATAAGAACAGATTTGGTTAACGTACAAAACTACCAAATAACCAGACCTGAAATCCTTTAAAATGCACAAATTCCTGACAGGAACTCACTCCGGTTGCAGTTTCACACATTGCCAATGACCTGCAACGTGCTGAGCGTGGGCTGTTGGTTGCCGCCGCGTGGCTCAATGGTTACCGCAAATGCGGAAGCTCCCCGGATGCGCTGCATCGGGATTAATCCGTCTGCGTCGCTATCGAAAACCCCGGCATCGACAGGTTTGCCGTCAACAATACCCCAAAGTTGATATTGACTGTTTTC
>DATBVZ010000394.1:0-4219 GCA_036515095.1 Cyclobacteriaceae bacterium
TGTCGAAGCAAATTAGATATTACCTTTTTATCAGATTTGCTGTTTATCAGACTTATATTTCCGTTGACATTTCTTGCCAATATGTAATCCGGCAAACCCGGAAACCGGAATTTCTTGCTGGAAATATCGATATGCTCCTTAGACAGGCTTGTGTTAATTTCTGATGAGAGGTAAGCAAGAAAAATCTGCATGTCTATTCTGAATCCTGCCTCTTCTGGCGCAATATGTATGCCTTTTGTTGTGAATTCAATCGCGCGGACGACGTCGGACTTTTCGCGAATGGCGACATATGCAGCAAAATTATTTGCTCTCGGCGAAAGAGGATGATTTGAGGCCTGATGTATTGCAAGCGCATTGGCGTCCTTCCATGTATTCGCCCATGTCCATGTGCTCCAGGCAAAAATCATGACAATCGCGATGGGAAGTGTTATCAATGCATGATTGCTTTTCTGTTTGGATATTCTTAATGTGAATACAATGATGGCGCAGGCTGCGGCAAAAACAGGGCCAAAACTGGGCAGATAATTTCTGTGCTCGTATGCGATTTCCAGTCCGAAGATGCTCGATTCCAGGCTATGTCCCACAAAGAACCAGAGTATGGCAAAACTCATAACCGGGAATTGCCTGCGCCTGAAAAGTGAAAATGCCAGAAGGATCAGGATGCCTGTCGCTGATGTGAAAGTGGTGACGGGATCGAGGAGGCCGGTGCTAATGGCAATATCGTCATGAAACAAGCCCATCCTGTTGATGCTCGGTATGAGTAAAAGACTGAGGTAAAACCACAGTACTCGTGTTTCTGTCAGGATTCGTTCATACGGTGTGAATGAGCGTACTGAATAGGCATTAAGAATGAACTCAGGGAAAATAGACACATAAAGCAGTAGTGCTGCAAGAGGGACAGCAATGGTGAGCAGGTAAAAGTAGCGCAGCTGTTTTATGGTTGATGCCGCCAGGCCATCATGCCGATAAAGTGTCAGCTCCATTACCAACGCGAATAAAGGCAATAAAACGGCATTCTCTTTCGCGCCGCAACCAAGCAAAGTTTCCCCCATGACACCGAAAAACATTGTTGCAAAACCGGTTTTCCGCGAATCTTCAAGAGATTGCCTGCCATGCAGGAATACGATCAGCCCGAGTATCACGAATAGCGCAGAAAGACTTGTCATTCTCTGCACAACATAGAGAACGCTTGTGAGCTGGAGAGGGTGCAAGACCCACAACAACGCTGCAAAAGCGGCGATGTAAATTCTTTCCTGTGCAGATAATTTATTCGCAACGATTGGACTTCGCAGTATCAACAGTGACAGATAATAAAGAAGAAGACCATTTGCCAAGTGGATCGCTATATTGGTCATCTTCAGTGGCAAAACATTTTCAAATCCATCCGCGAAATAGTGATTCAAGGCAAAACTTAAAGACGCCAGTGGGCGCTTGAATAACCCGCTTTGATTGCTCACGAGGACGTTGGTGATGCTGTCCAGGCTGATTTCTTTAATGGCAACAGCCTTATTGAGCGTGATATTTTCCTCGTCGTCCAGTACATAGGGGCCATTCAGCCCGGGCCAATAAACCAGGAACACGAGCAAGAATATGGATAAGAATACAGAAATATGACTTAAGCGCTGTGGCATAAGTTACAAGTTCTGATTAATTGCGCCCCGCAGGGGTATGGTCGCAGGATGACGATTCGCGCCCGATGCCTCAGAAATATCTTTCTTGGCTCTTTGTAGCTCCGCATCAAGCTCATTTATTTCCCTATCACGCGGATGACTAGTTTTTTTGTTTGCTTTGTGTAATTCTGCAAGGACACGTTCGGCGACATCTAGCTGTTTCAATTCAATAAAGATCTTCGCAAGATTCAATAGTGGATGCAGGTATAGCGGATCAGACTCGTAGGATAGCCGAAATACATCAATGGCCTCATGAATACGTCCCTGGCTGCTAAGAGCAACGCCTAGAAGGTAGTAATAGTAAGACCGATCGACTGGTCTAGTGCTCTCATTAAGAATGACGTTGACCCATCTTTCCATGGGTTTCTGAAGCGAGCGACAAGTGCTTTGAAGACAATAAGCGATGTTCTCAAACGCCAAATAGGCTGTTGGCGTTAAAGTTGTCGATGCGAGTCGATTTGACATCTCATCGTTCTCGGCTTCGCTTAGTTCTTTTCCCTGTTTGGAGATTAGCTGATACATGCTCAGCATAAATCCAATATCATCAGGTGCAAGTTCCCAAGCCCGTCGCAAGACGGTTGTTGCTTCTTCATATTTTCCCTGCGCTTCATAGAGGACGCCCAATCCTGCCTGTATGCGAGGAGAGTTAGGGTGATGATAGGCCTCATAGCGGTAGAACGAATTGTAATCAGCCCATTGGGATGCTCGTAAAAAAGTGACGCTGGAAAGTATCAGTGCAATTCCAAAAAATACTCCAACCAGTCTTGCTGTAGGATTTAGCTGGATAACAAGCTTCGTAATACCGAGCATTGCGAGGAGTATGCCGAATGTCGCGAGATAATTCCTGTGCTCGTGCGCAATCTCGAGTGGTAAAATTGTCGATTCAAGTAAATGGCCAGCAAAAAACCATAAAATACCTAATGAGATGAGAGCGGTCTTTTTGCGATAAGCGATCGCGAGTGCGAGCAATAGTAAAATCCCTATAAGAGAAGAAAGGGTAGTCCATGGATCAATTAGAGAGCGTGATATTTCGATATAATCATGTTGATGACTGAACTGATTAATCCGTGGAACGAGAATGAGCGAAATGTAGAAAAAAAGCACGCGTGACTCTGTCATCACACGTTCTATCATCGAAAAATTTCGTTTAGAATATCCTGGTAATGAGTAGTATATCGCCAGTGAAATGAAAACAAATCCTGCTATGACGAGTCCTGCCAGTAGGTAATATTTTTTCCGCTTCTCTAGATAATGCCACATTGACCATGGCTTCTCGTTTGAGAATAGAACGAGTTCCAGCGTGAGAATATAAATTGGTAAAAGTGCAGCATTCTCTTTGGATAGCATCCCCAGTGACCAAAATACAATGATACCGGCGATGAGCAGCCATATTTTTCTTTTGTAGCCTGTTAGAAGTATCAAACGTCCTCTTAGATACAAGATTAGCGCAACCAAAGTGAATAAGGCTGACAACGAAGTCATGCGCTGCACCACGTATAGCACGGAAGTAATCTGTATCGGGTGCACGAGCCATAATAATGAAACTACCCCAGCAAGCAGGATTATATTGTGGCTTTTTTCAAGTGGATTCGAATTAAACCCTTTCGGGTGCAATTGCGCGTAGCGTTGAAGAATTAGTTGCGATAACCAGAATACTAATAAACCGTTAAGAATATGAATCAATAGATTGGTGATTTTAAAGGGAGTGGTATCGACTAAACTTCCGGCAAAATAATAATTCATGGCGAAGGTGATCATTGCCACTGGTCTGTTTAATGGTCCGGCTTGCAATGAGTAAGCGGCACCTTTAAGTTCAACAGCATCTAGTGACCTTACCTTCGCATAGGTGTTTTGAATAATGTTAGTGTAATCGTCGAAAATCCAAGGACCTGATATCCCGGGAAGGAAAACGGCTCCCGACATTGTCAGCAACAGGGAAATCCCTATTATGATCGCGGTTTTTCGGAGTGAGTCGGACATTATCCCTAAGCTGGTGTCTTCCGAGGAGGAAGGGGATCCCTCATCCTATAGTTAAGCACAAACGTTATCGATCTTCGCTTTTTGTTCAGGCTAAAAGAAACTTACTTCTCTTGAGGTGAATCAGGAGTAGAAAAAACAAGGGCGGCAATGCCGCCCTTGATCGATACCCAAATTTTGGTGTTAGTTCTTGGGACGATATTTGGTGGGTACTCCACCGCTTACGGTCCAGGATAGGTTGCCGCCGCCAGCGCCGCGCGTCGTGGGTGTGTAAACGATGGTTTTGCTTTTGGCTGTCCCGAGTGATTTTTCGCCAGTCAGCATGACGGTGATGACGCCAAAATTGCTATATCCGACGCTTGTCACATATTTGCTTTTATAACTGTTTGTCCCTGAAAGATTGAGCACGGAGTGGGTAACAGGAATAGAACCCAGCGCGTAGCCTTCGCTGAAGGCCACGTCCATGGCCGTACGCACGGCGCCAGACAGGCTCGCCGCTTCTGAAACACGTGACCGGATCGTGTAGTCCTGATACGCCGGCACTGCGATGGCGGCCAGGATGCCGATGATTG
>DATBVZ010000395.1:0-12840 GCA_036515095.1 Cyclobacteriaceae bacterium
CCAGCAACACTACCCGGTCACGCTGTGTGATAAGAACATTGTCTATTGCAAAACCTTCATCCATAGAACTGAAACTCGAGTCTACGGGGCTTGAGAAGGCCACACGGAATCGCATCCTGCTTTTTTCAACTGCAGACAGCGGAGCGAGGGTGTTGTCGAGCGAAATAATTGCTGTTCGCCAGGCTGCGGAGTCTGCAGACCCTGACCAGCCCATTTGATTCAACGCCTGGTTGCCCGGGTTACTGAAAATTCCTGTTGCATTATACCAGTTAACTCCGCTTGCGATGTTCCCGACCGTCTTCCAGTCGGATTCTTTATTGGTAGACCCCGACGTATTAACCTGCAGGACAGCGCCTTCAATACGGCTTCGGGTGAGCGACCGGATATCCATTGAAAGTACGGGTCGCTGGATCCTTGAAAGATCGATGCACGGGCTGTGTACCCATGAATCTTCGTTAATGTTGAACGACCCGGCCAGGTTTGTCACCCATGCTTTTCCACCTCCCGGTGAATCATCGTTGATCAGTGTATTTGAAGGGGTGCCCCATTCCCATGAAGAATTCGTACCTCCGGTAACCCACTGCTGGTCCGCAAAAGTTGCTCCGTTGAAGGCTTCGAAATACACGTTGTCCGAATTGATTATTCCTGTTCGGGCAACCTTGTATACCCGCGCGGTATCCGAATTGGTGCACCCAAGATCGGTCTCAATGGTTGCATTCGCCTCGTAATACCCTGTTGCCGTGTACGCATACATTTGTACGGAATCCGGCAAGCCGGGATTTACTTTTGTGGCGTTGTTTCCATCGCCGAATTCCCAGTTTATGCTGTACAGCTCGGAAGGACTGCTGCTAAAGAATTCAGACTGTATGGCGAAGCGCGTGGGGTCGCCATCACAAACGGACGACCAGCCCAGCTTTATATCCGGTATGTCACCTATGGACACCTGCTTTGTCACGGAGGCGAGACACCCGTCCGCGGTGGATACCCCGAAAGTCACATCATAATCATTGCTTGATGAATAGCTATGAATGGTTGGATCCGATAAGACGGGTGACGCTTCGGTTCTGTCATCGCCAAAATCCCATACGTAGCCGGTTACGCTTACGCTTCCGGGAATCGTCACCGAGGGATTGAATTCGATGGGGATTCCGACGCAGCCATTCCCTGCTGTGAAGTTTACGGCCGGAACGTCAAACACCATAAAGTCTACGCGGGAAGTATCCTGGCATCCGTTATCGTCTTCAAACAGGTATCGTACGATGTTGCTTCCGGCCGCAGCCGCAGAAGGATCGAACGTTGCGAGCCCGTTATCCCCGGATGAGAACTCAGGACTGCCGTCATTTCCCGGCGAGGGGGTTATTCCGGTGCCGATCCAAATTCCGCCCGCCGGGCCTCCCTCCATGGTAATCGGTGAATCGTTGCGGCAGAATTCAGGTTCCTTTGCCTTGAATGCGATCTTCGTACTGGGCTGAGGGTTGATAATGAGCGGCACAACGACTTCAGTTTGCACCGGACCAAAGATCGGCGTGATATTGTATTTAATGCAAAGGCAGCTGAGATCCAGGTAAGGCGTGTAGTTATAACCGGTTATTCCGAGAATAGTGTAGATGATGGTGAATGCGTTCCTGCCGATGGGAAGGTACCCGAGGTTGAGGTGAACTGTCCGCGCGGGTATGTTCTTGGTCCAGGCGGTTCCCACAGGAATGTCCTGACCGTTCTCATCACTCAGGGAGATGTCGACAAATGACAAATACGGGAAAGGTATGTTTACCAGCAAATCGTCGTCTCCATAAGGACAATAATCTGCATCCAGTCCGCTGATGAAGCCGTTGGGATCGTAAACGTTCACCTTCTCGGTAATCGCTGTTTCACAATTATCATTGTTCGTGTACGTGAGAGTGATGTCGTTAGTGCCAATATTAGCCGCATTCGGAAAGAATTTGTTTGACGAACTGTTTACGCCATTTCCGCTGAAGACTCCGCTGCCCCCTCCGCCTCCTCCTACGGTATAGGAAAGGTCCACGGGATCGTCTTCGATGCTGTAGGAATTTGCATCAGGAGTAAAGACAATGTCCAGGTCGGCCGGATCCGTGCGCGGGTTTACCTTTACATTAATAACGTCAATGTCGAAACCACCGTCGGAATCCAAAACGGTGACGGTGTAAACCGTGTTCTCGGCAGGCGTTACAACGGGGTTGGAAGCGGAACTGCTGAAACCTGCCGGATTGGACGACCAGGAAATCATATAAAAGCCTGAGCCGCCGGAAGCGGTAGGATCTCCGCCCAACACAAAACCATCTCCTTCGCAAACTTCAGCCATCGGGGGTCCGGCGTCAGCAACAGGTTGTGCCTGACTTACGGATGCTGCTATAAGGCACAGTGCCGCGGACAAAAAACAGGGCTTGAAAAAAATTGATCCGTTCATCTGACGTACTATGTATTCAACCATCAATCTTCTATTACTCCGTACGGGTTGGTCTTTATCAGGAAAATCGCAGGAAGGCCGGATGCATCTTTCGATCCGCACAGGAGGAGCCCTCCATCCTCAGTTTCACGGATACCGGAAATTGTCTCGTCTCCGGTACCACCCATCACCCGGTTCCATTGGATGTTTCCCATAGCGTCTACCTTCACCAGAAAAATGTCCTTGCCTCCGTTACCCCTCAGCGGTGTCGTTGTCATGGTGCCAGCAAGCACATACCCGCCGTCGCTCGTGGCACAGAGTACATCGCCGGTATCCTGACTGGCTGATTCGAGTAAAGTTACGGGCATGTTCGCTGAAGAGTGCTGGCCGTCGAAGAACCGTTCACTGCCCGCAATGAAGTTGCCGTTGCTGGTTATCCGGCCGAAGAACATGTTGCTGTTATCGCCGGCAGGGGAGGCATAGGTCCCGATAACTCCGTAGCCGAATTCGGTGATCGCGGCCGGTTGTATGTCGCCGGCCAGTAGTTTCTGATCGGTGGTTGCGCCGAACACGTCGCTGTTTTCAAACACTGAATTTTCCTTTACGAGCGGGATACTGAGGTAGGTGCGTTCGAAACTTTGCTGCTCCTTCAGAATGGCACTGGCCCAAATGACGTAGCCGTCTGTCGTGCAATGGACAGATCGCGCGTTGACGTAATCGCGGTCAATGATGTTGTAGTTTTTGATCCAAAGGGTATCAAAGCCTGTTGTGCCTAGTGCAGCAACAAACGGACGCTCGGTGGCAGTAAGACCCGGACTTCTGAACGTCCCCAAAAGTATCAGTTCATTTTGTTCATTCAGGGTAATGGCATTGGCCCTATAGTCAATGCGGTTTGTTGCAGCGGGGTCAGCGATGGCAAGTTTGCCGCCGGGTGTTCCGTCGAATCCGATCTTGTACAACAGGGCGGAATGGATGATAAGGTCATCAAGTACCTCCGATTCCGGATTTACGTGGATACTGTCTCCGAATACAAAAAAAGCGTCCTGTCCGGTTTGAAGCGACCTTGGAATGATCCCATGAAGGTTGGTGGTCCAGAGGACGTCGCCCCGGCTGTTGGTTCTGATCACTAATCCCGTTGTGTCGGAGGGGGTGACCCGGCTGGCAAGCAGAATATAACCATCCTGAAAGGGAAGCGCGGCAACACCCTCCTGGCTTTCGCCACTTTCATAGAAGCGCGCGAAGGTGTTGCGGCTCATTGGCCTGGCATCTTCCGCTTCCTGGCATGCTGCCAGGCACAGTATCAAACCGCCGAAGTACAAAAAGTATTTCATTTTCCGGGTTTCAGTTTTTTGGGGCTGAACACATTATAGATATATCCGACGGATAGCGACAGTGAATTGAGCTTCATGGTGTTGTCTGCATAGGCGTTGTCGAACAGGAGGTAGTCGTCGATCGTAAATGCATCGTTGGCTTCGTTGATCGACGACAGCCCGTAAGCAAACCGCAGTTCACTGACGACATACCCGCTGCCGAGCCGGAGCTTTATTCCGGCAGAAGCGATTGCATTCAGGTTGATTCGCTGGCGGCTCGCCGTTACATTAAAGGTCCGCTCCTGTATGGAATTGGCATTAACCCGCAGCCGGTTCATCGTAATGCTGGATTGGAGCAGGTAGTCGGCAGAGAGACCCAATGACACATAGGGGTTTAGTTTGCTTTTCAGGACGGAGTACTGAAGGGAAACGGGGATCGAAAGATGGTTCTGCGACTCCTTTCCTTCCGAGGAGTTTTCCAGGTCCCCCGTCAGGTCCAGGTCCGAATCATAGTAAAACGAACGTATCTGAAAATACAATTCAGGATTCAGGGTAAGGGTTTGTGTAACGGGTATTTCAAATACCAGGCCCGACTGAAAATTGATAACCGGGGTATATGAAACGCTGGCGCCTTCCACTGCGCTGACGTGCGATGTGATGTGCGGCATGGTCGCGTTTACACCCAGTTTTGCGCCGATGCGGTAGATGGGCCATGTCCGGAACGTGTTGTATAACGCGATGAATTCGGCGGCGTCGGCTGACTCATTGATTTCGAAATAGGGGTCCGTGCGGAGCAGCCCAAGCATTGCATCATCCGCCTTTGCGGGTTCCTCCAGGTAGATGTAGGATAGAATCAGGAGCCTGTAGGCTTCCACCGATTCCTGCCTGGTAAAACCGCTCTTCAGGCACTTTTCCAGCAAGCCCGGGATCACCTGCAGCCTGCCTTCATCGTAGGTGGTTCGGGCTGTCCGCAACGTCAGCGTGCAGGTCGTCTGCGCATGGATCGCGATCGAAGCGCAAAGCAGGGACAGGAAAAGGGCAGACGAAAAAACGTACGTTCTCATAAAAAATGGTTACGCGACACTCAAAAAAAAATCGGGTACTGCGTATGAATGCCTTCTAAAAACAATTACTCATTGTGACGATGAAAAATTCTCACACGTGTTGACGTATTCAAGGTCCTCCGATACAAAAATATCCCATTCGTCCTTTGTCATATTTCTTGTAAGCATGCCGCACAATTTACCCGACATGGTTTCAATCCTCGTGGGCCACGACTTTATGACCTGCTCCTGTGTCCCTGCAAGCAATTGCTCATCGTCAGGAGAGAACGCGATAGACCATACCCAGTTGGGGTGGTCATAGAGTTTGATCGGCTGTTCCTTAAGGTTTTTCAGATTCCACAGTCTCACCGTCTTGTCCATGCTTGCCGTGGCCATAAAATTGCCGGCATGATTGAACTTAATATCCTGAATAGCAGATTCGTGACCGGACAATTCACGAATTACTGCGCCGCCGGCTATTATTTTTACCTGACCATCCGCAGCCCCGATAACGATGGTCCTGTCTTGCGGGCCAAAAGCGACCGAATACAGCCCTGACTGGTCGCTCTCGTATACAGTTTGGGGTGCGAACGTGACCATGTCCCACAGCAGAAGGCTCCCGTTCCTGCCATTATCACTGACCGTGGCCAGCAGCCGGCCATCGTGGCTTATATCAATCCCCCTGATCTTTTGTTTGCTGGCAACTACCTCCTTTACTTCGTTCAGGTCGCAGTAGCGAATGGAAAAACCTTCGTTATCCCGTGCATAAAACCCGCTGGCGCCAGCGTTGAACTGCAGATGCCCAACCTCGCCAACAAATCCGTGGAACACCTTCGGCGGGGCGCCCGTATCCGTCAGGTTGTACATCTCCACAAAATTCTTTTTGGGATTTGCGGCATTGAAATTGCCTCCTGCGATCAGCCATTGACCGTCAGCGCTGATATCCAGGCAAGAGATCAGACGATAACCGGCTTCCTCAACAATGGTTTCGCCCGTCCATCCGCCATTGACACTCTTCCAGCGAATGATCTTGCCCTCTGCACCCGCAGAATAAATGTAGTTGTCCCGGGGTGATGAGACCAGGCTGCGCACGTTGTTGCGGTGACCGCTCAGGTTTATGGTAAGGGGATCTTCGTATTTCTTGAGTGCATTGTAAAGGCCGTCGTATATATCGTTGTCATATTGATAACCTTTGAAGAGCATATTGAAGTTGTACGCCTGCTGTGCAAGCAGCGCTTCCTGTTCGGGATCGCTGAGCTGAACGGACTTGATTGCCATCGCCTTTGCTATGGCGCGGTAACGGAGTTCCCGCGCGCGTTGTTCTTCGCGCAAGGCACGGGCGGCATTTTCCACTGCGCGGTGTTCGTTGGTCTCTGCCCGAATGCGTTCACGGTCCGCGATTGCAGCATTTTCCGTGGCTCTTCTTTCGTTGTGAAGGGCAATACCGCGCTGCACTTCGGCGATTCGCTGCTGCTCAATTGCCAGCAGCCGTTGCTCTTCGGCAATCATCTGCTGTTCCTGTGCATACAATTTTTGTTCTTCGGCGATACGTTGCTGCACCAGGGCATATTCTTTTTGACGGTCTGCCTCCCGGCGCGCGCTGTCGGATTTCACAACCTCGATTGCCAGGGCTTCCGCATTTCGTAACGCCTCTGTTTGTTTCAGGAATGCGAAGACCAATGCGAGCAATGCCACGATAGTCAATGCCCCGAATATCAAGGCTACCACGCGTGCGGTTTTCAGTTTTCGCTTTTGCCGTAATTCCTTGATCCGTTGCTCGGTCTCCCATTCTTTCCTGGAATACTCGAGAAAGACCATCGTCCGTTCAAACGCCGGATTGTAACGGCGGCCCCACACCAGGGTGGGATTGTATTTCTTCTGCCAGTTAAGGGCGAGCTGGAGGTCGGGCGGACGCCACAGCCCTGCTTTGCCAACCTGATACATGCCTGCGGCCTCCGAGAGCCGCGTGTAGATCTGTGCTGCTTCTGCCTCGTCCTCAACCCAGCCCTTCAGGCGGGTCCATATCCGCATAAGGCTCTCGTGCGAGATATCGATCATCGACTTCGGCGCCAGCGGCATACCGTGTCCGGGAGTGAGGAGGGAACGCCCTGGATCCCGGAACCGGTCAAGTACTGCAATCACTTCCTCCTCCTGCACACCGGCAATGGCGGCGATCTCATCCAGACGCGTTGGCCTTCGCACGCCAACGTTCTCGCCTCTTTTTTCCGTTATGGCTTTGAACAATACTTCACAGACCACTTTCTGATTTTCTTCCAATTCCTCATAAGCCTCGTTGGCATGGAGGGAAAGCGCCTCCGACATGGTGCCAATTGCTTCATAATGCTTGAGGTCAAGTGGCTCCTGCTCATCTTCGCGAAATTCCATCCAGTAGTTCCACGTTCGCATGAGGGCGTGCTGGAGGATCGGGAGCTGGTCAGGATTGTCACCCAGATCATTGAGAAGTTGTTGTACAAGCCGCGCAGTGATCTGTCCGCCGCCAACAGCAACTGGTCCTTCTATTGCTTTTCTCTTCTGCTCGCGGGTAAGCTGGGGTATAAGGTAGTGACTGTCGTTTATTCTGCTGGTCAATTCCGGATACTGCGCGCAGTCGCCGATAAAGTCCGAGCGCATGGTAAGCGCCACATATATCGGTGAATCCTGAAACTTTGCGGCTTCGACCAGCAGGTTTACATAAGCAAGCGCCTCGTTAACGGCGTTTGGTTCCTGGCTATCCTTATAGCGGAATAATTCTTCGAACTGGTCGACCAGGATGAGGTAATTCACGCCTGCGCTCAGACGCGACTGCCGTACCGCCTCTACCAATCCCAAAGAACTGCTCTTTAGCAGCGTGGAGAAGATGGTTTTCCTGATCTTCTTTTCGTCATCGTCGTCCACGCGATACTGTGGATCACTCTTCAGGATGGCCTCCGCCAGGTTATCGATCGGTGCGATGCCCGGGCGGGCGACGATGACTTCCCAGTCAGGGCCCGCATCGGTGAGGAAGCCGCCATATAATATCGGCAGGACGCCGCAGTAAATGAAGGAGGACTTACCCGAACCGGAAGGACCTACAACTCCGACAAACCGATGTCGTGCCAGCTTGAGCAACACCTCATCGGTCTGACCCTCCCTGCCAAAGAACAGATGGCTCTCTTCAATCCGGAAGGGCCTCAATCCCGGGAAGGGATTGGCTGTCATTACGTGTCGTTCTGCTGCGGAGGAATTCATATTCGGATCTTATACCACAACCAGTTCCTGTAAAAAATTTCTGAGGGCGTGCAGCGACTCTTCCCGGTCACCCTCAATAACGTGGAGACCCTGGCTCCGGAAGGAATCCGGGTTTGTCACTGAACCGGGGGCTGTTATCAGTGCTTTCCCTGCGATGGGTTTTTTTCTGCCGAATCCGGGCGCTTTGAGCAGATCCAGAACCTTCATCCGGACCCACTGCTCATTTACTTTGCCTTTGTATATTACTGCCACGTCGAAGTTCCGGAGGTTGTCGATATGCTTTCTTCGCAATTCCAGTACCTCGCCTTCAAATTCAGGGACAAGAACATTGAACCCGCCGTCCGCGATGGCTTGTGCAAAGGGTTTGATATCCGTTTGGTCGACCCGGTCGTATACCAGGTACACCGTAACTTTATCGTTCGTCTGGTTTGTTTCACGATCGCCGGCATCCAGTAATTCTTCCCGCATGATGTTCTTGAAGTCCTCCAATGGCGTCTGCAAAATCTCTGCGCCTTCCTGGGCTTCCGTATCGCGCTTGATCCGCTCAATGAAAGCCTGCTGTTTTTCACTGGCATTGGTGATTCCCGGGTAGATCCAGATCAGCCGTGAAAAGGTGGTGTTATCGCTTTTTGCCTGCTGACTTTTGAGCGCGGCCAGGTTATTTTGAATCTCAATAACCGATGCATCCGACCCCTCGGGGATTTCACCGTAGGCAGCGCCAATGAGGTGAATGGAAAGGCTACTCACATTCAGATCGTTCGTAATAGTCCTTTCCAGGTCCACACGGTTCGAGGGCAGTGTCTGTCCGGGGAGTACCAGGTAGCCGTGCCGTTGAAGCTCGCGTTTGATAATGTTGCGTTGAACGGAAAGATCATGTCCGGTCTCGGCCAGGTAGATTGTTTTGCGGTTATATATTGTTTTTGCCTCGGGCTTGTCCGGATTGGCACGGAGTCGGACGAGCACATCGTAGATGTCGTAAGCGAGATCAACCATCTTCATCCAGTACTGGCGCTCGGCCTCGGTACTGAAGTAGTCGGTATACTCGCTGATCTGACCGGAGTCCGGATCAAGCTGGTACATTTCGTAACCGATCAGCTCCCGGAGTCTTGGCGGCTGCTCCATCACCGGCAGGTAATTTTTGAAGACTTTGAATATACGGGCAATGTTCTTCGGTGAATCTCCGGTGGCCTTCACGAAGGCTTCCGTGTGATCAAGGCACGGACCTGACTTTATGAAATCCTTTGAAAGAATGGTCACCAGTGTGGCCGCATTGCTGAGGGTAGGGGAGGTCATGGTATCAAATTCACTTTTCAACAGGATGTTGGGTTTTTCACCCAGTACCTGCGTCAGCATTAATTCCAGGAATTTCCTGAATTGCGATACCCATCCCGTGCCGCCGTTCTCCGGAGTTTCGTTGTCGCGGTCGGAAAAAATGATCAGAACATCAATTTCAAGGTTCATTTAGTCAGGTTTAAGGATTACGATTATTGCCTTCGCGGCTTACCTCTTCCGGTGTAATATTTTTGATCAGCCCTTCAGTGAGCTCATGATTATTGACCATAACGAAATAAAAATCCATTATGTCGATCTTGAAAACAATCGCACGTTCAATTGCCGTAATGCCCACGACGGATGAGGCAGTGCCCTCCTGAAAGATGTCGCCATACACATCGCCATGGGTCAAGGTTCTGTCTGTATTATCTTCGAGGTGGAACCGCACCATGCCTTGTGCCACGATAAAGATCGGCCCGTCCTGTTCGCGTTTGATGGATAGCCGGGTACCTTCATTCAGGTTAAGCGTAACGATGTGTTCCGCCAGTTCACTGACATGGGCGCCGTGAACGCCGCTGAAGTTTGGCAATTGCTTAATGAGCATGATCATTTCGATATCAAGAAAGTATCCGTCATTAAGCCCGTTCGGAAGCCTGTTGTTTTCCAGCGAGGAGTGCAGGTATTTTTTATCGGCCTGGCTGAGCCGGCCGACCACTGTCTCGTATATTTTTTTGTTTTTAAGCCACAGTACCCATGCAGCAGTTTCCTGCAGCAGCTTGTCTGGATTAAACACCTGTGAAATAAGCCCGCGGTTTACCCTGAAGTCTGGCATAAAAGCGGTTGCATGTATCGCGCATGCCTTTGTCCAGCGATTGGTCAGGTTAAAGTCGCGGTTAACCAGGTAGTTGATCACCTGAACAGGATTGTACGTTTCCCGGGGGTAGAACAACTGGAGATTGCGCAGCTTCTCCTCGACGGGTGAATCATCGAACAATGGAAACAACCGGGGTTTCAATCCGGGATCGACGAACATGTCCATCAGCTCCAGCGCAAAAGCGATGCTGTCGGGGTCCCCGGAAGCGATGTTCTCCTTCACCATCTGAACGGACTGCGGGTCATACAGAAGGGACAGAAGCAGGGTGATCTGGTCATAGTTCGCGGCTACTTCTTCCTCCAGCGCCTCGCGTAAAAAAAGAAACTCCTTGGAATCCGGCAATTCGCTGAGCGCAGCAAGATTCCAGATGGTCTTGCCAATTTCGGTGTCGAGCAGACCATTGACTTCAAGCACCTCCTTGCCTTGCGCCTGGTGGTTCTTGTATCGCAATGAGTAGAGGATTTGTTTTACAATACGCTTGTCCGGATACTGGGTCTTTCTCCACAGTAGCTTCAATGCATATTCCCCGCCGATCCTGCCCATGATCTGGACGATCCGCAGCATAACGATATCGTTTTGTCCGATTCTGTTAAATGCGGTCTCCAGCGTCGGCAATGCGCTCTCACCGGACTGCTGAAGGGCCGCGGCCGCATGATGGCTGTAGGCCGGAGACCGGAGCAACTCAATCAGCACCGGCCAGGTTTCCGGCCTTCGTATCTTGCGGGCCGTGTTAAGTGCGGCGTATCGTACGGCAGGTTCCGTGTCGCGGAGTAGTTCCAGCAGAATAAATATGGCTTTGTTTCCGTATGCAGTGCTCAGGGTTCTTGCGGCGAGCACCCGGTCTCCCCGGTTGCGCGATTTGCCAAGCTGGATCAGCCGGTCCAGGGAAAGGCCGATCTGATCGCTGTCTTCCGCCTGGTCTGCCGCTTTTGATGCAAGCCCGCGTATTTCATTGTCCGCGCCCTGTACCAGGGAAGCAACTTTCATCCGGTGTTCAATAAATTCACGGACGCGCGCTGACATGCTGTTCGCCAGGGCTACAACCACATTTTCATAGAGTACGGGCTCCAGTTTTTCCATGAGCTTTAGCACGTACATGACCTTGCCCTCAACGGGACTTTCGAGTCCGTTATTAAGTACAACGTTAACGGTATACGCCTTTTCTGTGCGCTTATCGCCGGCAGGCCTTGCGAATGCGAGCGTATTTTGAAGCGTTAACCGGTAGCCCCTGTTGAGGCGGTTTGAAATAAAATACCAGGCTCCTACCAGGGGGAGCGTAAACGCCGTTATGGAAAAAAGGTCGAATACCTTTACCGTATTGAGCAGGATTATCAATGCACCAGCAAGCAGGGATGCAAAGGCCGTCACCATTCCTTCTATTTTTGTCTGAACATCAATACGGACGTTCTGTTCCAGCGGCAATAAGTACAGCCTGAATGTTTGGTTGTCAAGGGCGTCACGAAGGGAAGCTATAAACAACTTACTCATTGCGACGCAGATAAAGAACACCACAAATAGTTCGTCCCGTTGCGAGTATCCGAAATAGTACCCCACTATAATTGCCGCCAGGGTAAATAAGCCGATCAGCACGGGGTTGATCAGCATCGCGACACGCATGCCGTACTCATCAACGATTCGTTGGGTGGCAAACGTCTGAAAGAGAAAGTTGAAGACGACGATCGTCATTCCAAAATAACTGATAAACCTGGCGTAATCCTTTTCTGCCAGCATGATGGTTGTCACATTCAGAAATGAATAGTCGACAAAATTCATCACCAGCATGGAGACGATCACGAAAGCCGACATATAGAGCATGTAACGGTTGCGAAAGAACTGCCCTACAGTTACTTTTTTATGGAATTCCCTTTCTTCACGGAAACTGCGGACCTTGTTGAGGTGACCGGAGGAAAGATAGAGGAACAACAGGAAGAACAGGACAATGCTGATCAGGCTTATCACATAAAGGGAAGATTCGTGCTTTAGGGTTTTCAGGATCTGCGGAATCGAAAAGTAGGCAACGAACGTTGCGATCATTGCACCGGAATCGACCGTACTTAGCAGTCGTTTGGACTGGCGGGTGTTGAACAGCCGCGCGAAGGATCCCCAGAAAACGAGGTTAAGCAGGTAGGTAAAAGGAAGAATGAGCGTGAAGCCTGCAAAGTACAGAACCTTCGGGTCACTGAAAAGATCCACGCCGAATTCAAGCAGACCGGTAAGTACGGAGATCACAAAAATGCTCAATCCGCCCAGTACGGCAAAGGGTATGCGATTTTGCAGCAAATTGTAGGTGATGGTGGAAAGCAGGCCGATAATACCGGAAAGGAGGAAGGCCCGGGGCAAAGAATCTTCTTCCACAAAATTGGCCAGAAACAACGAAGAGGATGCTACTGTAATTGTAGCAAGGAACATCCCCATCAGGAATCCCATGGTCAGTAATGAAGTAACACGGGAGCCTTCACCTTTCTGAAGGCTCATAATATTTGCTAAAAATGACTTCATATCGGTTTCCCGAAGAGGCTAAAATTCGATATATACTTTTTAAAATCCTAAAGCGAAAAAGAATCCGGCATGATCGTGAGTGCAGACAATTGCCCGTTGTCAATTACTATTGAATTTTGCATAATAAATTACCCGAGTTCTTACATGGGATTATTTGCGCGATTTACTCCTGCATTAGCCTGCATATTTATAGTTCTGTCTTGCCGCAGC
>DATBVZ010000396.1:0-5502 GCA_036515095.1 Cyclobacteriaceae bacterium
CACCACGACAATCTTACATGGTATTGACTGCAATAGGGGGTTCTTGAGCCCAGCGAAGCGGCTTTTCGGCCTGTTTTTCTTCGTTTCGCAGACCAGATCTTACATGTTGCACGGAAAAATTGGATATTCGTACCATATCCAGATAACCCTCGCGCACGATGAAAGTTGTTTTGTTCTGTGGCGGACATGGCATTAAGCTTCAGGAATATTCAGAAAAAATTCCAAAGTCCCTGGTTCCTGTGGGAAACCGCCCCATGGTTTGGCACGTCATGAAATATTATGCCCACTATGGCCATAAGGATTTCATATTGTGCCTGGGACTCAAAGGAGATACGATCAAAGATTACTTTATTAAGTACAAGGAGTATATGTCCAATGATTTTGTTCTCAAGGCAGGATCCAAAATCGATCTATTTGAAAGGGATATACAAGACTGGAACATCACCTTCGCCGATACGGGCCTTTATTCGAACATTGCCGAGCGCTTGCTGACCGTTCGTAAATACCTGAAAGACGAAGAGCGATTCCTGGCAAATTATTCCGACGGCCTGACTGATCTTCACCTTCCGGATATGATAGCGGAATTCGAAAAATCGGACAGGGTCGGAATGCTCATGGTAACGAAGCCCAGGAAGAATTTCCACGTTGCATCCATTGATGAGGAACGTACGAGCCGCATTGCCAATGTCACTTCCGTAAACAAGCTGGATGGTTTATGGCTGAATGCAGGCTACTATATTTTCAGTAAAGAGATCTTTCAGCATATCGATCCGGAAGGTGATCTTCCGGACCTGACATTCCCGAGGCTTGTTGCTCTGAACCAACTGGCTGCCTATCCTTATGATGGCATGTTCATCACTATGGATACATTCAAGGAAAAGCAAACACTGGATGATATGCACGACAGGGGTGACACACCCTGGCAGGTCTGGAAGGACGGCGGACAGACCCCGCCGCAGGAGGTAGACAGGTCGGATACCCTGGATCAGCTAAATTACTCCGCCAGGTAGCAATTATTCGGAATCCATCCCGGAAAGAGAATACGGCAAATCGCCAGCGTACCCCTGCGACTATCCTCGTACACAATCCTGCAGACGATCCTCCGCGGGAGGCACGTCACAACCCGGGAAGCTTATGGTCAAATGCTTGTCGGAACGCGCATTCAGGAATTGGTGATCTTGTTTGCTACCGGTGTCAAAGAAGGGAAGACTTTGCCGATCAATTGCCGGAACGTGAGGAACAGGAAGAGTGAGTTAGTAACCAGGTACCTCTTCCATAGTCTCCCCGGTTCCAGAAACAGCCTGAAGGCCCATTCCAGGGCTAAGGCCCTCATCCATTTTGGCAGCCGTTTTTCTTTCCCGGCATACACATGAAAAGCCTGGCCTAGTCCCAGCATGCAGGAGTTGATCTTTCCCCTGTGCCCGGCCATCCATTTTTCCTGCTTGGGGCATCCCAACGCTACAAATAAGAAATCCGGGGCCGCGGAATTTATCTGCGAAATGATATTTTGTTTTTCTTCCGCTGAGAGAATCCTGAAAGGCGGGGAGTAAGTACCCTTGAGAACCAATTGCGGGAATTCCGTCTGCACCCGCCGGCGGATAGCCTCCAATATCTCCTCCGTGGTACCATAAAAGTAAACTGACTTATTTTCTTTTTCTGCCCGGCTCAGGATATCCGGAAGAACGTCCATACCACAAATGCGATCCTGTTTAATGCCGTAAAACATCCGTAGGAAAACAGACAGGGGCTTGCCATCGGCAGTAACGATATTGGCCTCATTGACAACCTTCCGGAATTCAGGATCCCGGTACGCTTCAATGACCATGTGAACATTAGCAAAGCACACATACGAGGAGGGCTGCTGCCCGGCAGTCCTGAATACCTCATCCAGCACGGCGTCATAGGATCCAATGGATATCTGCGACTGGAAAATTTCCTTTTTTATCATTTTCCGGAGTGAGCAAAAGGAGTGTAAACCCTGGTATACTCACACAACTTTCAAAAGTGAAAGATCACCAAAAATAAGGGACTACTATCTGCAGGAAGATGGTGTTAACCGCGAAATGTCATCAAAAGTCATTCACTGGTCAATAGTCAGTGGTAATCAGTAATCAATGTCGTTTAGTTAATGCCATCGCGCGTGGGCCCTTTAGGGAAATGAAGGGCGCGCGAAGGGCTGCGAACAGCTAAACTAAACGACATTGAATCAGTAATGACCAGTGACTAATGAATCGCTACGTCAGAATAAACTTAACTTGACATTAGTAGGCCCTCTTTTCTCCCTTAATCATATTCCAGATCGTGAGGAAAATTATCTTTATATCCAGCGTGAGGCTCCAGTTTTCAAGATACATAACATCGTACTCAACGCGTTTCTCCATCAGGCCCGGTTCCCTGGTCTCACCGCGATAACCGTTGACCTGAGCATATCCTGTAATACCCGGAGTAACAAAATGCCTTACCTTGTACCGGTCTATTTTCTTGGAGTACTCTTCCAACTGGCTAACCATGTTAGGACGCGGACCGACAACGGACATGTTACCCAATAATACATTGACAAACTGAGGTAATTCGTCAAGGTTGGCCTTTCTCAAAAACTTGCCAACGCGGGTAACCCGCGGATCGTCCTTCACCGCCTGAAACTCCGCATTGTTATTGACTGTCATTGTCCTGAACTTATAGCATTCGAACAATTTGTTCTTCTTACCCGGCCGCAGTTGCTTAAAGATGATAGGACCCCTTGAATCCAACCGGATCGCAAGCGCAATAAGGGGTACAACAAATGGAAAAACGGTGAGTATAACGGCCAGTGAAAAGGCAATATCGAAAATCCTTTTCAAGGCGGCGTTCAAGGAAACACCCAGCGGTTCCTTGCGGGTGGTCAGCACTGGCATGGAATCGTACAGGAGTACGTTGTAATTCTCTGTCACCACGCTGCTGAAGTCGGGCGCTATCCGGAAATAGATGCAATTATCGTCTGCAAATTGCGATATATCCTGGACCAGTTTTTTCTCTGTAAGGGGTAAAGCAAAATAGATCTCATCAATATTTTCCCTTACGCAGAAATCCTTTACGTCACTCAGCTTTCCTTTGATCAATGCGGGATCTACAATTCCTGCGTCTGTGTTGTTATCGAAAAAACCCTTGAATTGATAACGTGTAAGATCGTGCGAACTGAAAAAGTTCTGAATGGATTTACCCGCCGTGGTAGCGCCAATAATAACAAAGCGGCGCTGATCGAATCCGGAGAATTCAAAGTATTTCGAGATCAGCTTGTACGCTACCCTGGACCCCACAATCAGCACGGCAGTCAGCACGTAAACAGAAAGAATGAAATCGATGGGGAGCCGGTAGGATTCAAATGCGAACATAATGGCAGTAATAAGCGCTGCATGGATAAGCAGTATGCTCACCAAATGCGTGCTGATCGCCTTGATCAGGCTGAACTTGTTAAGATTATATATCTTATTAAAGCCGGCAATAACCCAGCAAAGGCTGAAGATCAGTAAAAAGGATGTAGTCTGATCAATAGGAATATTTGGCGCCAGCCCGAGCTTCCGCGTCAGGGTGAAAGCGATATTTATCATGTAAAAATCAAAGATGAAGACCATCACTTTGATCAGCCTCGAGTAATACCTATCTTCCATAAAACATAAAGGTTAAAGCCAATGACAGGTTAAAAGTAGGACGCAATACCTGATTTTTAAATGATGGCGATCATCGCCACCAAAAACTTTCCTCATTGGGAGATCTGTTTCATCTTGCTAAGATTGTCGATAAATCGTCATTAAACGAGTTAAGTTAACAAATATGAAGGACAGAAAGATTGCGTTAATAACGGGAATTACCGGTCAGGACGGAGCCTATTTGGCTGAATTCCTGCTGGAAAAGGGGTATACGGTGCATGGGATCAAGCGAAGGAGTTCCTCCTTAAATACCGAGCGCATCGATCACCTTTACCAGGATCCTCACGAAAAAAACATTCATTTTCGCCTCCATTATGGCGATTTGACGGATTCCACGAACCTCATCCGGATCATTCAGGAGGTCCAGCCCGACGAAATATATAACCTGGGGGCAATGTCGCATGTGAAAGTGAGCTTTGACGTCCCCGAATACGCCGCAAATACGGACGGAATTGGCACATTGAGGATTCTGGAGGCGGTCAGATTGCTTAATTTGACCGAAAAAACAAGGATTTATCAGGCCTCCACTTCCGAGTTGTACGGACTGGTGCAGGAAATCCCCCAATCCGAGAAAACGCCCTTCTATCCCCGGTCTCCTTACGCTGTGGCCAAACTTTATGGTTACTGGATAACGGTCAACTACAGGGAAGCTTACGGCATGTATGCCTGCAACGGTATCCTGTTTAATCATGAGTCCCCGCTGCGGGGTGAGACCTTTGTGACCCGCAAGATCACCAGGGCGGTAGCCAGGATCGGTCTCGGACTTCAGGAAAAGCTCTATTTGGGTAATCTGAACGCCAAGCGCGACTGGGGGCACGCCCAGGACTATATCGAGGCCATGTGGCTGATCCTGCAGCAGGAAAAGCCGGAGGATTACGTTATTGCCACCGGGGTCACCACCACCGTGCGCGATTTCGTGAGAATGGCGTTCAGTCACATCGGCGTGGAGCTGGAATTTACCGGAGAGGGACAAAAAGAGGTCGGGAAAGTGGCCTCCAGCAAGCACAAGGACTATTTTATCGAGCCAGGTACCGAGGTCGTGGCCGTGGATGCAAACTATTTCCGTCCTACCGAGGTTGACCTCCTCATAGGTGATCCTACCAAAGCCCAAACCAAGCTTGGCTGGAAGCCGAAAAGGTCGGTACAGGATATGGTCAGGGAGATGGTTGAATCCGACTTGAGGCTGTTCCACCGGGATAAGATCCTGTTATCCAATGGAATGGAGATCCTTAAAAATGATGAATGATGGAAAAGGAAGCTAAAATTTATATCGCAGGACACCGAGGGATGGTGGGGTCGGCAATCAGGCGCCGGCTGGAGCGGGAAGGATTCACCAATTTTGTTTTGCGGACATCGCGCGAACTCGATCTCCGGGATCAGGCGGGTGTTAGAGGGTTCTTTGAGACCGAGAAACCGGATTACGTTTTCCTGGCTGCGGCAAAAGTAGGAGGCATTCATGCGAACAATACGTACAAGGCGGAATTTCTTCACGATAACCTTGTAATTCAGTCGAATATCATTCACCAGTCCTACCTCAATGGGGTAAAGAAACTGGCATTTTTGGGGTCATCATGCATCTATCCGAAATTTGCGCCACAGCCCATCCAGGAAGGATCGCTGCTGACCGGCGAGCTTGAACCGACCAATGCCCCCTATGCAATTGCAAAAATTGCCGGTATTAAAATGTGCCAGGCCTATCATGATCAGTATGGATGCAATTACATCAGCCTGATGCCTACGAACCTGTACGGCCCTAATGACAACTATGACCTTCAGAATGCCCATGTTCTGCCGGCACTCATACGAAAGTTTTACG